>CAZXBZ010000152.1:0-8235 GCA_964639135.1 uncultured Solibacteraceae bacterium
GTGAGATCTGGAAAGGCGTCGATGGGGATCAGCAGCATCGAGTATAACCCCGCGGCTACAATTCCCAACACGCCCAGCAACACAAACCAGCGGTGCTCCAGATGAAAGTCGATAATTCGTTTGAGCACCGGCTACTCTCCCGCCAGGGTGGCCTTCATGCACTCGGACTTCAGGATGAAGGCTCCCTTGGTGGCGACGATTTCTCCGGCGCGAACGCCGCGGCGGATCTCCAGTTCGCCATTCACTTTGCGCCCTGTCTCGACCTGCCGCGCCTCGAACCGGTCGGCGCCGATCCTCACGAACACTACCTCCTGGCCGCGTACCTGTTGAGCCGATTCTTCCGGAACGAAAACCGCCGGAGGGGTGCCGCCGAGGCTAAGCTCCGCCGTGGCGAACATTTCGGGCTTCAACCGGCCCCCGCGATTGGTGAGATTTACCCGCACCTTGATGGTGCGCGTGGCGGCATCAAGTTCTTCGCCAATGCGCCCGATCGTTCCGTGGAACGGCTCCTCCGGCCACGCCTGCACGAAGACCCGCACCGGCATTCCAGCGCGCAACCGCGGAAGATGATCCTGGTTGACTTCGGCGATTGCCCAAATGGAGGAGAGGTCGCTCAGCACGAATAGATCGGTCGATGTGGTCACCACCGCGCCCGGCGTAATATTCCGCGTTAGCACGGTGCCTGAGGCGGGCGCCCGTATCGGGATCAGGTCCCGGGAGCCGCTTTCGATGCCGGGTTGTTGGCCGCCGCCGTCCTCCTCAGCCACCCCAAGAAACTCCACCAGATGGCGGCGGGTGCGCTCAACCTCGTTTTTTGCGCGATTCAATGCAGCTTCGGCGTTGCCCAGATCGGCTTCGGAATGCTCCTTTTGTTGCAGTGATCCGGCCTTCAGGCCGTATAACCGGACGGCACGGTCGCGAGTCTTGAGCGTATATCGATAGTTCTCCGTTGCCCGCGTCAACTCGATCTGCGCATTACGAAATTCAGCCCGGGAGTCATGCACGATCCGGCTGTGAATTCTCGCGAGCGGCCGGCCGGCGGTAACAAAATCACCGGGCGCCGCCAGTACCTGAACCACGCGGCCCTCGGTGATGGCGCCTACGCGCCACGTCCGGTTCTCGTCATTCGTCAGACGCGCAGGCACCCGCACGGTCTGGCGCACAATGTGGGTGACGGCCGGTTCCGTTTCGACGCCCGCGTCTTTCTGCGCCTGGGACGCCAGCACCACCAGATTCGATGCCGCCGGCGCCGCGGCGGCGGAGTGCGTCTCGCCGGCCGCCGGCGGAGCGCCGTTGCGAGCGCAGCCGGCCAGCAGGGCAACCGCTACAACCAGCCAGGCATTTCTCATTGGCTGACCCCCATGGCAGCCTCCAGCGCCACGACGCTTTGCCGGAATTCGGCCAAGGTGCGGTAGTACAACGTTTCTGTCTCGATTCGTAAACGTTCGGCGTCGAGCAGCCGCAGCAGATCGACGCCGCCTTCGCGATAGGCGGCCATGGCAATCCGTGCCGACTCCGCCGCCTGTTGCCGCATGCGCGCGAGCGTCCCGGAAATCTGGCGCGCCCGGAGCGTGACATCTGCGCCGGCTGCCCTTACTTCGGCCCGAATCACCGCCGCCGTTGCCGCGATTTCCGCTTCGGACACCCGCGCTGAGGCCTGTGCGGCAGCGATATTTCCCTGATTGCGGTTAAACAACGGCAGATTCCACTGTGCTCCGCCGAGCAGGGTGGAATGGCCCGCCATATGCAGGTAGCCGCCGAGAATCTCCACGTCCGGATGCGCCAACGATTTCTGTACCGTGATGTTGGCCGCTGCCACTTCGCGAGACTGGAGGGCCAGTTTCATTTCGGTCCTCTCTTCGAGCGCCCGCTTTACGTCGGCCACCGGCGTGCTTGAGGGCGGTTCGAGCGGTTCGGTAAGCCTTACGTCATGCTCTTCGGTTCCGATGGCGCGGAACAGTTCGATGCGTGCCTTTTCGGCTTCGAGTCCGGCCGAATTGGCGGCCATCTCCAGCCGCTCCCCTTCCAGTCGCACGCGCAGTAGGTCGGCCTCCGGCATGACGCCTTCCCGCACCCTCAGCTCGTGATACTCGATCACCTGGCGGAAATTGGCTGCGTTCTCCTGCTGCGCGTGCAGAATCCTTTCCGCGCCGGCTGCCGCCCAATAGGACTGTTTGATCCGCGCGATCACCTGGCGTTCCACCAGTTCCTGTTGCAACTGGGATTTTGTGGCCGCCCGGCGAGCCAGTTCGGTACGCGCCGCCCGCTTGCCAGCGACTTCAACCGGCATGGAGAGGTAGGCGTAGGTATCGGTTTCCTTCATGGGCTGAAACGAAGGGGAACCCCACGCGCGCCAGGCCTCCGTTTGCAGATAGCCGCGGGGATTGGGGCGGAGCCGCGCCTGATCCACCAGGGCTCGGGCCTCTGCCGTTCGTCCGTCGGCGGCCTGCAGCAACGAATTCGATGCGCGCGCCATCTCGATCGCGGCAGGCAAGGAAAACGGCTGCTGCGCGAATCCCTCCGGGCTCACCGCGAACAAGAGCAGGAGCGGCACGGCCGCCGGTCCAATGCGCACGCTGGTCATTAGTCACCAACATAACAGCTTGTTAATTAACGCAGGATAAAAGCGCCCTCCGCATTAGGAGAATTTCGGCGAGCCCGGTGAGGAGGCGAATCCATACTAAAATAAGAGATATCAAGGCGCGAGGAAACGTCTCACGGATGAGGGTAACTGCAACGCCGATGCCGGAACCGTCTCACATTTATCCGGAGCTTCATGGCGGTTGATCTGGACAAGCCGCAGGGAGTAGAGATTCCCGGGCCTGAGGGCCTTGCGGCGCCTGTGATCATCAGCGCGGACACGCGGCGACCGAATCGGCTTCCGCCAGGCCAGTCGCGTACACGGAAGTGGCCAGTTCTGGACGCCTTTGGTCCACCGGCGTTAGATCCCGCCCAATGGCAACTAGTTGTCGGCGGCTTGGTGGCCCGTCCTGCCGAATGGACGCGTCCGGAGTTTGAACGGCTGCCCCGGACCGAGGTGTTTGCCGATTTTCACTGCGTTACCCGCTGGTCGCGCCTGGGTAACCTGTGGGAAGGCGTCTCGACACGCGAACTTGTCCGGCGAGCAGGTGGGCTTCGCCAAGAAGCCAGCCATGTGCTCGCATACGGCTATGATTCCGGTTGGACCACCAACCTTGCGCTGGAAGATTTCCTTGCCGAAGATGCGCTGGTCGCACTGCTTCACGATGGCGAGCCGATTCCCTTTGAGCACGGCGGTCCGGCGCGCCTGATCATCCCCCGGCTCTATGGATGGAAGAGTGCCAAGTGGCTGGCCCGGATTGAATTTCTGGCCGGCGGCAAGGCCGGTTTCTGGGAGCGCAACGGGTATCACATGCACGGCGACCCCTGGAAGGAGGAACGTTTTGCCTGGTAACTTCGCCGTTACCGAGATTCCCGCCCCGGGTAAGGGCATTTTGAACCGGCGGCGGGTCATTGGAGGTCTCACGGTCGCCGGGCTGGCGGCTGCCGGCGCCAGCGTCTACAGGGCCGCTCCGGGCTTCTGGCGACAGTATTTCAACGATTGGAGCCGCGAGATTGCGCGGCCCGCATGGAAGCCTGACCCAGCCGCCTGGCCCGATCGGGGTGTGCATGCCGCGTGGATCGGCCACACCACGGTGTTGATGAAGATTGACGGTTTCATGGTTCTGACTGACCCGGTCCTGTCCGATCGCGCCGGCATCGGGCTTGGCCCCGTCACATTGGGCCTCAAGCGTCTGGTCGCGCCCGCGCTGGGCCTCGATCAACTGCCTCCGATCGATCTGATCCTGCTTTCCCACGCCCACATGGATCACTGGGACGTTCCTTCGTTGCGCGCACTGGAAAGCAAACGTACGCTGGTGGTGACCGCCCGGTCTACTTCCGACCTGCTGCGTGTCTCACGTTATCGCGGGGTGACCGAACTTGGATGGGATCAGCAGCACCGCGCCGGCCCGCTCACGTTGCATGCCATTCACGTCAACCACTGGGGCGCGCGCCTGCGTTCGGACACCTATCGCGGATACAACGGCTACGTGATCGAGGCCGGGCGCTACCGCATCCTGTTTGCGGGGGATACGGCGGATACGCGGGTTTTTCGCTCGGTCCGCAACTCGCATCCAATCGACATGGCCATCATGCCGATTGGCGCCTACAATCCCTGGATCCACTATCACTGTACTCCGGAGCAGGCTTGGCGCATGGCTAACGAAGCCGGAGCGGAGCGTATTCTTCCCGTCCATCATCAGACCTTCAGGCTCAGCCGGGAGCCCCGGCTGGAACCGATCGAGCGGCTGTACGATTCGAGCGGCGGCCACGCGGACCGGATTTTGCTCCACGAGATCGGCCAGCAGGTCAGTCTGTAACCCCACCGCCCGGCGCCGCCGGATTATGCTGGTTGGGGATCCACCGTTAGGGGACTCTTAACCATGCGAATCGATCGAATCGAGTGCACCGCGGTGCTGGTGCCAATGAAGCCGGGGACGGTACATAGCCCTATTTATGAGGACAGTTGCGACCAGTTCGACTGGAAGGGCCACTCCTTTTCCGATTACCCGAAATACATCTACCGCCTGTGGAGCGATGACGGCGCGTGCGGCATCGGCGAGAGCTACCGCCAGGTTTCCGAGGCAGCTATCGAGCGCAATGCGCGAGCGCTGGTGGGCCGCAATCCGCTGGAGTTGAACCTGCAATCGCTGCCGTTTCCCCGCGATCGCGAGTATGACGGCTTCGAGGTGGCGGTGCACGACCTGGTGGGCAAGCTGCTGGGGGTGCCGGTATCGTTTCTTTTGGGAGGCGCAGTGCGCGATCGCGTGGCGGTGAGCTACTGGACCGGCCGCCGCACACCGGACGATATGGCGCTAATCGCCGCCCAGGCACTGGAGCGCGGCTTCTTCAGTCTGAAGATGAAGTGCGCGCTCGATGACCCGCACCGCGAGCGGCTGGAGCGCATTGCGGAAATCTGTGGCGCGGATTTCGAGGTGGTGCTCGACCCCAATCAGCGCTTCGAAATTCCGGCCAACGCCATGCGCGTCGCCGGCGCGCTGAAGGGTTACCGGGTGATGTTCGAGGATCCACTGGCGCGCTGGAACCTGGCCGGCTATCGTTACCTGAGAGAGCACGCGGGTGTGCCCATCGCGCTTCATGTGCATCTGCCCTACGCTGCTCACGGCCAGCATATCGAAGAAGTGGCCCTGGCCATCCGGCAGGATGCGGTGGATTATCTCAACCTGGGCGGCGGGCTCTGGGATTTCAGGAACACGGCCGCCATGGCCGGGATAGCCGGCATTCCGGTGTGGCACGGAACGGAAGTCGATCTGGGCATACTGGACGCTTCCTATGTGCACGCCTGCGCCGCCGCGCCGGCCTGCACTCTGCCCAGTGACATGGTGGGTAATTTTCTGCGGGAAGACGACCTGATTCGCGAGCCGCTGATATATGAAAAAGGGTCTGTTCGGGTGCCTCAGGGGCCGGGCCTGGGAGTTGAGCTGGATGAGCAGGCACTCCGCCGTTACTCCATCGATGTTCGGGAGTTCCGGCCGTAGGCGGGGGGTGTATGGCTTCAGCAATGAGACTGGAAGGCAAGATCGCCCTGGTTACCGGAGCGGGCTCAGGCATCGGGCGGGCGACGGCGCAACTGTTTGCTGCAAACGGGGCGGCGGTGGTGGTGGCCGATATCAACGCCGAGGGTGGCCGGGAAACGGTTCGGCGCATCGGCGATACCGGTGACCGCGCCCTGTTCCTCCAGGCCGATGTCAGCCGCGCGGCGGATGTGGAAGCCTTAGTGATCCGCTCCATCGAAGAGTTTGGCCGTATTGACATCCTGGTGAACAACGCCGCCTCGTGGAAGGGCGACACCACGATCACCGGTGTTTCCGAACCGGTTTGGGATGCGGTGATCGACGGCAGCCTGAAGAGCGTCTTTTTGATGTCGAAGGCCGTTATCGGAGAGATGCTCCGTTCTGGCGGTGGCTCCATCGTGAACATCTCCAGCGTGAATGGAATCTACGGCGTGGGCCTCACTGCTTACTCGGCGGCAAAGGGTGGCGTGCAGGCGCTGACCCGGGTGGTGGCTGCCGAGTATGGCACCAGGGGCATCCGTTGCAACGTGATCCTTCCCGGCACCATCGGCACGGACAGTTCGCTGGCGGTGTGGCACTCCAAACCCGATGCGCTCGATCAGATCATCGCCGCTTATCCGATGGGGCACATCGGCAGGCCGGAAGATGTCGCCTGCTGTGCCCTGTTCCTGGCTTCGGACGAATCGGCCTTCGTCACCGGCAGCAGTTACCTGGTGGACGGGGGCTTGACCGCGGGCCGCAACTTCGGCTTCTGAAGGTGGCGGGGGACACGATTCGTCATGTTTATGGCGCTTTCAAACAAAGCCCTTCCCGTTGCAGGTACTCGTTCACCTGCGGCAGTTGGGGTTCGGAGCATTGTAATCCCGCGCCGGCTGGTTCTGGCTTGAGCTCTCCAGTAGTCCAAAGCCAGAGCCCGACTTTTGGATTGTTGTGAGCCGCGATACCCCGGAATCGCAGGTGATGACTTCCCGCGGCCACCGGGCAGATGTACCAGGACCACTCGCTCTCATAGGCGATCATGTCTTTCCAGGCGTTGTCCGGCCTGGCGACGTAGTAGCCGGTGTGGAGAAAGGAGTCCCTGCGCTCAGGTGTCACCGGCCTGCCGTCGAGTTCCGCTTCGCAGGTGGACTGGCGGAAAAAGCGGCCGGGAAACTGGAGCAGCAGAAGCGCCTGGGCGCTGGCGGCGCCGGGCGGTATCTCCAGCCGGCAACGAACCTCGTAATCGGTGGAAGCGGTAGTGTGGTGAGGGGTATCACGGATGGCTTTCTCACGGAGGATGCGCATCTGGTCCGATGCCGGATCGATGGGGTAGCGGAAGGCCACCGGATTCGGCCGTTCCGAGTAGGCGCTAAGCCAGCGGGATTCGCGCGCGGCGCGTATGGTGGAAGAAAGCAATTCGCCTCGCGCCGGTTGAAGGCCGCCGGCCGCGGCGATAATCTCCCGTTCGGCGAGTCCCGGTTGGAGCAGGCGCGGTTTTGCGCTCCCGCCAGCGGCCGCTACGAGCATCGCGCCCGAGCTGTGGCGATACCACCGCGCGCCGATTGCGATCGGTTCACGCAACGCACCGAGGGGTGTAATTTCCAGGTACAGCAGTTCCCACGGTGCCAGGGAGACAGACAGTGTGGAGGTGGCGTCGAGTCCGGTAGCCAGGCCCCTGCGATAGGGATATTGGGTATAGCAGACCGCATTTCGTAATGAATGAGGCGC
Organism: uncultured Solibacteraceae bacterium; assembly: GCA_964639135.1. Taxonomy (GTDB): domain Bacteria; phylum Acidobacteriota; class Terriglobia; order Bryobacterales; family Bryobacteraceae; genus JACTMJ01. The sequence goes on from CAZXBZ010000152.1 coordinate 7,323, forward strand.
GCCGGCGCGAGCCAGATCAAGCGCGTAAGCGCGGTTTTCGTTCGAGGGGTTGCGGACCGCGATGACGCCGCGCTCTCCCTGCCAGTGGGCATAGGCGTAGGGTTCACCCAGTTCCACGCGGCTCGGCATCTCCACGGTGTTGCGCAGCAACTCCTGGTCTGCCCTGGCCCAGCGGATAAACCCTGCCATCACGCGCCAGTCATCGGCCGCCATCAGGTGTGGATTGATGTAGGCAGGCACGAAGAAACGCCCGCGGGCAAAGGCCATGGCGGCGTGGTTGGCGAAGCCTTCCGGGTCATCGACGTGTACGATGTCGAAGTGTTGTACGCCGTTCTGCGGCAGCCAGACTTCGTCTAGCGCGCGGAAGATGTAATACTCGCGGGCGCTGGTTTGCGCTTCGCGGTAGATGGGAGCCGGAGTGAGACCGGGCGGGCAATCGCCGCCGGCGTTGGCCCAGACGCTATCGGAGTAGCGCAGCATCCACGGGCTGATATAGTTGGCGTGCGAGTTGAGGTACGTCGGTTCGGTGACCAGGCTGCCATTGGCCTGCTTGGAAGCTTTCAACAACTGGAGCGAGTGGGCGGCCAGTGGTTCTATCGAATCGGCACCCGGCGCCAGGTCGTGATGGGGAATCTTCTCCTCCGCAACGAAACCGTCATACTTGATGTGGCCGATGCCTTCTTCACGGATCAGTGATGCCAGTTGGGCGGTGGCCTCACGGCGGTAGCGCGGATCGGCCAGTGAAATGCCAGGCCGGCGGCGGAGGTCGTGGATGACCGTGTAACCGCTTTTCGCCGCCCACTCGTAATCGCAGACGGGTGGATAGACTTCGCTCGGCGACAGCCAAAGGCCGAGTTTGCCGCCGGCCGATTCAACAATGGGCCGGATGTCGTCAAACCCGTTCGGGAGCGCG
>CAZXBZ010000153.1:0-8198 GCA_964639135.1 uncultured Solibacteraceae bacterium
GTGCGGATTCCGGCCATCAGCCCGTGGCACCGCGCGATTTGCGGAGATCTGACTTCGGCCTTCGATTTTGTGAATCCGAACGAACAGAAGTTTCCGGAATTGCCGGATGTTTCGGATTCCAAGGCCAGGGTGGAAGAGCAACGGAAGCGGCCGAAACCGGACCCGCCGGCAGTCCCGGTGCTGGCGCGGCAGGAGCGAGGCGTGCGTCCGTCGCGCGCGCTGCCTTATGTGTTGCACGCGCGATCAGAGCGTAAAGAGGCCGGGAACATGGTTCTTCGTTTCGGGAACGACGGGGAGCAGGGCGCGGTATTCCATGTTTATGACCATCATCACTTACGCAGGATTCCGCGGCGCTACACGGTGGAGCCGGGGAGATCGCTGTGGGATGAGTGGAATACCGGGGAAAACAACGGCCGATATCATCTCGAGATTTTTGGGCCGAACGGATTTCACCGGGAGCTTCGCGGCGGCGGGGCTGAAGTGGCAAGCGGGATCGAGGCAAGCATCCACTACGACCCCAAGAGAGCGGCGGTAGCGGTGACCGTGGAGAACCAAAGCGACGCGCCGGTTGAGATCCGTGTGGATTCGCCGCTTTACGAAAGCGCGGCGGAGTGGGCCGCAACGATCGCTCCACGATCGTCGAAGACGAACTGGTGGAACGTGGGTTCGAACGGAAACTGGTATGACTTGAAGGTCACGACGCCAGGTGATCCGAAGTTTTCACGGTCTTTTGGAGGACGGATCGAGACGGGCGCCCCCGCCACGACAGACCCCGCGATGGGCGCCTGACGGGCGGACACGTTTGCGTGGGTGGATCGGAAGGCGAGGCGGAGGCCGGGCCGCAAGGCGGCATGGATGCGAGGAGGAGCATTGGCGCTTCATCGCACAAATCAGACAGATCCATAGCGGCATTACGAAACCGGCTATTCTTCATCCTTTGCTTGCGGCGGGGCTTGGGGTGTTGGCTGGTTTTGGCGGCTCTCCGTTTCTCCAGCCCATTCCTGAAGGACCTTACGGCGGATGTCGTCGCGATTGAGGGCGAGTTCGATTTGACGGATCATGCCTAGGAGGAGATTCGCATCCCTCGCGCCCGGGTCGAGGCGGAGGATCAATCGGCGCAGCTTTTCTTCCGTGGATTGCGCGATGCGCGGCTTCACGTAACCGCTTGTCTTGAGCAGACGAAAGAGCAGGGCGTGAAGGCGGTTGAGCGTCGCCGCCGAAGCACGCTTCGGGCGCTTTGCCGGCGTGGCGGCCGCGGAACTGGAGCGGACCAGCTCGTAGAGGCACAGAGCCACGGCCTGGCCGAGGTTCATGGAATCGTGACCGGGACGGGTGGGGATATGCACGAGGTAGCGGCAATGGCTAATCTCGCCGCGCGAGAGGCCGTGCTTCTCCGAACCGAAGACCAGGGAGGCGGAGCCGGATTCCATGGCTTCGCGCAGGGATGGCGCGCCCTGCTCGAGGCGGTAAACCGGGGCCGTAAGGACGCGCGCGGCCGTGCCGGTGGCCCCCACGACAAGGCTGGAATCGCTCACGGCCGCGGCCAGGCTCGGGAACTCCCGCGCGGCCTGGAGCACGGCGTCCGCGTTGACGCCGGAGCGGGCCTCTTCCACCGCCTTCCGGTAAGGGTTCACCAGACGGAGATCGAAGAATCCAAAGTTCGACATGGCGCGCGCGACCGCGCCAATGTTCAAAGGATTGCGGGTGGAGACAAGGACGACGTGAAGTGGCATCGGTATCCGCGCCAAGGCAGCCGCCCGTTCCCGGCGCTCCGGCTAATTTTCGTAGTAATCCGCGTTGATCTTGGCGAAGCGCTCCCATTGTTCGGGAAGATCGTCGAGCGCGAAGATCGCCGAGACCGGGCAGACGGGGACGCAGGCGCCGCAATCGATGCACTCGACGGGGTGGATGTAGAGCATCGTGTCTGGTTCGAAGGTGTCTTCGTCTTTCCGAGGGTGAATGCAATCCACGGGGCAGGCATCCACGCAGGCGGTGTCCTTGGTGTCGATACAGGGTTCGGCAATTACGTATGCCATAAAGAAAAACGTCCTTCCTCAATCAATCGATGATCCACGCGGGCGCTATCCCCGCGCTAGCGGGCGGCGCGGCGATGAACAACTCGCCCCCCGAAAATCCGAGCGGAACAACGAAAAACCCGAGACCTCTTTCTCATCGTACTGCAAGACTCGCCGGATTTTTGGGGCGGCTCCATGGCCGGACGGAAGTTGCGGGCGGAGGATGAAGGGAACTGGACCGGATGGGCGTGTCAACGCAAAGTAGAAACTTCCTATTTGCGACATGGTGGACTGAAATCAACGATCCGCCATCTCCTGCAGGCTTCAGCCTGCCGCTTTGCCTCCACCCGTCAAGGATTTGCTTCGCCGCGCCTTACTGGCGCGCCCTTGACTGGCCCCGGCGGCAAAGCACTTTCTTCCAACCCACTTAGAAGAGGAGATGGCGTCCCTTGGTCTGCGCTACTCTCAATAGGAACTTTCTACTTTGCTCGATAGGAAGTTTCTACTTTGCGCCGACACTGGACCGGATGGGCGTGTGCTTGGTAATGTCTGTTTGATATCATTTCAGATCCGCGAGGCCGTTTAGCGGCTGTCGCTTATTCATTGAGGGAGAGTCCATGTCGAACACTGCGAAGCCTGTGCAGGCAGCTCCACCGGCGAAGTCTTCATCCACGCTGCTGATCGCGGCGGCCATTCTGGCGATTCTTGTATACGGCATGATTGCGGCAATGCTGGGCACTCTGCTGCCGGCGTTGGGCACGAAATTCTCGTTAAACCCCGAACAGAACGCTTCGATCGCGTTCTGGCAAGGGATCGGACTGGTAATTGCCTCGCTTTCCGTGGGGCCGCTTGTGGACATCAAGGGGAAGAAAATCGGGATGTTGCTGGGCTTGGGCCTGATCGCGATTTCGTTGTTCCTGTTGCCCACGGCCACGGGTTACGAAACATCGCGCGCACTGTTCCTGCTGGCCGGCCTGGGCGGCGGCATCGTGGTGACGGCGGCGAACGCGCTGGTGGGCGATATCAGCGATACCAAGCGCTCCTCGATGTTGAATCTGCTGAATATCTTCTTCGGGCTCGGCGGTATTTTGACGCCGTTCATCGGCTCCACGCTGGGCGGGAACGCATTCATCCTCTGCTATGTGATTGCGTCGCTCACGGTAGTGACGTGGATTGTGAACGCGGTGACGCCCATGGCGCCGCCGGCTGGTGAAGTTGCATTCAAGCTATCGGAGATGGGCAGCATTCTGAACCGCCCGGTGCTCTATGTGATTTCACTGTTCCTGCTGCTCTACGTCGCGGCGGAGGTGGGAGTTTGGAACTTCCTGGTGGTCCACCTTGTGGGGCAGGGAATTCCGACGGAAACGGCACAGTCGATTCTTGCCTGGGGTTTCGCTTTGGGCTTGATGGTCGGACGGCTGATCGCCTCGAGAATCCTTATCAAGGTGAATCCGGTTACCGTGCTGGCGGCCGCTTCCCTCCTGATCGCGGTGACGCTCTACTTTGTTCTGCAAACGGCGGACCCGACGATGGCGGCCGTGGGCGTGTTCCTGGCGGGGATGGCGATGGCCCCGGTCTTCCCGACATCGCTGGGCGTCACGGGAGATTGCTTCCGGCGCGGGACGGCGACCGCGATGGGGATTGTGATCACCGCGGGATGGATTGGAATTCTTGTGAGTTCGCCGATTATCGGCTCCATCGCCGGAACCGACGCTTCCCAATACAAGACGGCGCTGCTGATTCTGCCGGCTGGGGCGGTGATCATGTTTGTGCTGGCGCTGATTCTGAAGCCGATGGCGGCCAAGCATCTCTAGGATACGAGGGTGGCTGCTCCGGTGAGTGCGCGGCGGAGGAAAACCCGCCGCCCTACGAGCGCCCGTTAAGATCCGGCCCCCGGATGTGCGTTCTTCTCGTGCGTCCGGGGGCTTTTGCGTGGGAGTCTATCTTCGCGGAGTGAAGTTCTCAGTTGGGCAGCGAGCCGGGCGCGGGATGGGTCTGTACCTTGTGCGCGACGGGCTTCACGGTGCGTAGGTAGCGGTAGATGGCTCGAAGGTCCTGATCGGTGAGGTGGGAGTAAGCCAGCCAGGGCATGAGGGTGAAGGTTTCGGGCGTTACCGCCGGCAACTGGGAATCCGCGAGGTCGCGATACTGCCGGAAGCGGGAGACGAAGCTGTCTTCATCCCAGGAGCCGATGCCGGTTTGCTGGTCCGGCGTAATGTTGGCGCTCAAGACCGTGCCCAGCGGCATGCGAAGCTCAAAGCCGCCGGCAAGTTCCATTCCTTCCACGGGCTGGCCGTGTTTTTGCTGGGTGTGGCAATCACCACACCCTCCGATTGTCACCAGGTATTTGCCGTATTCGAGACCGTCCGCGGGCGTTGGAGTTCGGACCACGCCCGTGACGGGCTGGGGGACGCTCTTGATCATCAGCGCGACGGGGAAGGCCAGTTTGGTGCGAGGCAGCGGGTTGTGGATGGGCGTGAGCGTTCGCAGGTAGGCGACGAGCGATTCGACGTCGTCATCGCTCATATGGCGGAAATTGGGGTAGGGCATGAACGGGAAGAGCGCGTTACCATCGCGATCCACCCCTTCCCGAATGGCGCGGATGATCTCTCCATCCGTCCAATTGCCTAGCCCGGTTTCGGGGTCCGGGGTGAGATTGGGAGCGACCACGAGGCCTGGGAGGCCGAGTTCATCGGGCATTATCCCGCCCATGCCGATGCCGTTGGGCCGCACGGGGCCGCCAAGGCGGCTGTAGTCGCGGTCCGAATGACAGCCGCTACACTCCGCCATAGTTTGAAACAGGTAACGTCCGCGTTCGATGCGTTCGGGCGTGAGGCTGACGGTGATGTTCGCGGGTGGCGCGAGGGCGGGCTTCCGCAAGATGGCCCAGGCCGCGCCGATCGCTACCAGCGCCAATACGGCACCGGCCGTCCAAAGAAGCGTTCTCTTCCAATTCATCTAGAGTTGCTCCCGGTGGGAATCAGGAGGACGAACGGCGTGATGCCGGATTCCGGCCCCAAGAGAAAATGCGTGCGACGCCCGAGGCACGGCTCAAGAAATCCACGAAATTGAAACAAAAAAATCTCGCGGCGGTTCACCAGCATATAGCGATGTGGCGCTGATCCGATACGTAAATCGATTGCGCGTAGAAGGATGTGAGCCAGGGCGTGGCGAGCCATGGCGGACCGCGGTTCCGCGCCGGAAAGAGGGTTGCGATGAAGATGTTCGGCCTGTTTGAAGCGATTGCGGAAGCGGTTTCCCGATTTCTGTGGCGCTGGACGTACCAGCACCGCGCGCGGGAGTTATGTGTGGTTTATGCACCCGCGCGGCCCGAGCGGCGTTAGCGTCCCCCAAAAGGCGCTCGGCACGGCCGTCGCACGGCCGTGCCGAAGCGTCAGCTTCGCATTCTCGTGATGAGATAAGCGCCTGCCAGAAGGAACAGTCCGTCAGGCGCCCAGGCGGCGGCCACGGCTGGCAACTGATTGAGGTTCCCCACCTGCTCAAATAAGGAATTGGCCACCCAGTAGGTGATGGCGATTCCAAAGCTGAAGCCCACGCCGGCCATGGCGCCACGATTTCCGGCAAGAAAAGCGAAGGGGATCGAGATGAGCGACATGATGAAGGCAAAGAGCGGGACAGAGAATTTCTTGTGGAACTGGATGCGCAGACGCACGGTGTCGAAGCCGCTCTGCTGAAGGTCTTCGATATAACGCTCCAGTTCGAAAAAGTTCATCTGCTTATCCTGCTTTACTTCCTTGAGGAAGTAGCTGGGAGGCTCGTTCAGCTCGCGAAGCGGCGCGTAATCGAAGCGCCAGAAGCTCTTTTCCTCGACGCCGTCGATATCGCGAATCCAGCCTTTGTGGAACACCCACGCCTTGAGCCCTGTATCCCATTGCGCATACTCGGCGTGCATGTGGCGCTGGATACGGAAGGGATGCTGTGCGAATTCGAATACGGAAACATCGAGCATCCGGGACTTATCGGGATCGAAGTACTTGTAGTAATAAATACGGCTGCCCTCTCCGTAAATCCATTGCCTGCCGGGATTGAGATAGGTTTGCGGTGGGCGGCCCTTGATCTCGAGGCGGATGCCGTCCTGGATGCGATTGGCTTCTGGCACATAGTAGTAATCGAAGAAAAACAGCGACACGCTGAGCAGCAGGCTCGTGACCATCACGGGCAGGGCCAGCCGGACGACGCTCACGCCGCAGGCGCGGAAAGCCGTGACCTCATTGTGCTTCGTCATGATGCCGAAAGTGACGAGCACCGCCACCAGGACGCTCATCGGGGCGGCGTCGTAGATGAGGCGCGGCGTCAGAAAGAAGAGATAGGTGAACATCCGCGACATGGGGATGTGGTTCTGGATCATGCTGCTTAGCAGTTCGAAGAACGTGTAGACATGGGTGAGCAGCACGAAGCTCGCGAGAAACACCGCGAAGTGGAAGAGAAAGCTGTTGAGAATGGTGGTGTCAATTAATTGCGGCAGGAAGTGAATCTGCGGCAAGGCGAGGGGCTTTGACGCACTTCCGCCGCGGCGGAAGCGCGCGAGGAAGGCCTTCCAGCGGAACTGGAGACGGGACATCCAGTCGGCGTCTCCAGGGCGTTCCAGACGGAGGATGAGGAAGATGCCGGCCGCCCCGAAGATCATATTGGGGAGCCAGATGGCGAGCCAAGCGGGCAAGGTTTCGCCCCGGGCGAGGCCGACCGCGCTGACGAGGCCGACGTAATAGAGAAACGCGAGGGCCACGGTGAGCACCACCGCCGCGGATTTGCCGCCGCGGCGGGTACTGGCCCCGAGCGGCATGCCGATGAGGCACAAAAGAAGGCAGGCGAAAGGCAGCGCGAGGCGCTGGTGCCATTCGATTTGCGCCTCGACGTTGCCGGGCAGCTCGCGATAGAGCGGCGCCATCTCCATTTCCGCGTATCCCTTGGCGCGCATCTCCCGCGGCGCCTGGGCGACGAGCATTTGCTCGCTTCGAGGGAAAGAGGAATTGAAATACTCGTTATCGTCGGCGCCCGCCTCGTGGGTTGTGCCGTCGATCAGCGAAAGCTGGATGCGGTTGTGCTTGATATCGGGGGTGGCGATGGTCTCGCGGGCGACGGTGATCAGCGGCCCGGATCCCTTGTCGTTCGGGTTTCCTGCGTCACGTTCGCCGGGGGGACGGGTATCGGCAATAAACACGTTCCGCCAGCGCACGGTATGGCCGGGGATGACATCGCCCACGTAAAGCACCATGCCGGGGAATTGCTCCTCGAAAATACGCGGCTGGATTTCCGCCGTGAGCTGATCCGCGATGAGGCGGTTGAGGACGTTGTAGGTTTCCTTGGTTGCCGCGGGGGTGAGCACGGTGGTTCCGAAAGCGGTGAGCAGCGTCGTGAAGCCCGCAAAAATAAGCACCGGGCGGAGCAGTAGCCGGGCCGAGACGCCGCTTGCGCGGATGGCGGTAATTTCACCGTCGGACGCCATCCGGCTGAGGCCAATCAGCACGCCGACCAGTACGCCGAGGGGAATGGTGAAGGTGAGCGCGGGCGGCAGGACCAGAATAAAAAGCCAGACGACATCGAACAGGGAGGCGGAGCCCCGCACCATGGGCTCGAAGAGTTTGCCGATCCGCTGCAGAAAGAGGACGAAGGTAAACAGGACGACGCCGAGCAGCGTGCCACGCACGCACTCAACCAGAACATAACGGCTCAGCAGACGTATCACGGTATCCGAAGTCGCTCCTCGAATTCTATCTGGCCGCCGGGAGGGGAGGGGGCTCGACGATGGGTGCCGTCCTGGCCTCGACACGAATGGGCTCGAGTTCGGCATCCTCGACGAGGAGAGACGGGCAGATTACGGAGGTCTCCGCGACGTAGGTCCCGACGCCGATGGGGGCAAACGGAGCGCCGTTCTCGAGGAAATGGAAGACGTGCGGCGTATCTCCGGCAATGACATCCCGGAGGGCGCGGAGTTCCATCTCGCGGAAATTCACGTCCCGGATGAGTTCCTCGCGCCCATCGGGATAAAGGCGATAGACCATGAGCGGCGCGCTCACGGGCACTTTTCCGGTGTTTGTGGCGCTGCCGCTGAAGATGGCGCGCAGAACATTCTGGTCGCCGCCGGAGGGGAAATCGAGCTTGCGCACGATGATGCCGTAAGGCTTGTTCGAAGCTTTGATTCCTTCGAGCAGCTTCCGGCGG
>CAZXBZ010000154.1:0-8159 GCA_964639135.1 uncultured Solibacteraceae bacterium
CGAAGTTGATATCAGCCGCTGGCTAATGGGCGTGGATTGGCCCACCAAGGTGAGCGCCATCGGCGGCAAGTTCATGTTCGATGACGATCAGGAAACGCCGAACACCATCACGTCGCTTCTCGAGTTCGACGTCAACGGCAAGAAGAAGATGATGGCCATCGACGTGCGCCACTGGATGACGGAGCACAACGCGGAGATCGGCACCGCCGCGAAGAAGAAACGGCGGAGGGCGGAGAGCAACACCGTCGGGAATATCTTCTACGGCGAGAAGGGATACCTCGCCATCGACGGTTACGATTCCTACTGGACCTATCTGGGCCGCGACCAGGAGCCCGGCCCCGAGATGTACGCGGGCGGCAACAACTGGCAAAACTTCATCGATGTCGTGCGCAGCCGGGACAAGAGCGAACTGGGCGCGCCGATCCGCGAAGGGGCCACCTCCTGCGATCTCATGCACCTCAGCAACATCAGCTACGTGCTGGGCCGCACGCTGAACCTCGACCCCAAAACCCGCACCGTGAAAAACGATCCCGAGGCGGCAAGGATGTTTAGCCGGAATTACCGCAAGCCATTTGTGGTGCCGGAAAAGGTCTGAGACATTTCACGAACAGGCGCTCACGGCGCGACGAAAAACGGGGGCCCGGCGCCCCCGTTTTTCTTTTGAATCGCCATGGGGACGCCAGCCAATCCGGCCCCCCGTCAAGTCCGTCAGCTCGCGATCATCTTTTTGAAGAGCGCTACCTGCGCCCTCATGGCGGCGACCTTGTCGGGCTGGGGAGTGCGCGCTTCCATGAGAATCCAGCCCTGATAGTTCATCTCCGTGAAGAGCTTCATCAGCTTGGGATAGGGATAGGAGGTGTCGTCTAGTTCCCGTACATGCACGGTATCGCCGAAGCGCGGCTTAAGCATGGCGAAATTTGCATCGAAGCCCGGCGGATCGAGATCCTCCCCGTTGCAGTTCCAGCAGATGTAGCAGTTTTTGTTGGTGGCTACGTCGAAAATACGCTTCATCACCGGGGGAGCCTGTGTCCGGTTTCCGTGGACTTCCACCCGGATCTTCTGCCCGTATTGCGCGCCATAGGCCGCGACCTCGTTCAGTGCCTTCCCGATCTGCTCGATGGTCTTCTCCACGGGCACGTCCTTGGGAAGCGTGTTCGGCTTCACCTTCACGCCCAGGCCGCCGCAATCCACCATCAACTGCACGTATTGCTTGGCTTCCTCGATGTTCTTGCGGACAACCGCGGGATCCGGCGAATGGAATTCGCAATTCGAACCGTAGCCCACCAGCGTTACCGGGCTATCGGCGAAACGCTTCCTCACCTCCGCGCGCTGGGCCTTGGAGAGCGACGGCTCCACGCCATGCGCGTGCTGGGTCCGAAGTTCCACGCCGAGCATACCGCTCTTTTCGCAGGCCGACAGAAGCGTGGGGAGATCCATTTCCGCCCCCCACATATAGGTCACAAGCCCCATCTTCATCCCGCGGCCATCGGCCAGTGCGAGGGATGGAAGCGCCGCGGCGGCGCCCAGCCCCGCCGCGGCTTGAAACAGTTCTCGTCTATTGAGTGATCGCATCGTCTTCATTCCTTCAGGTAAACGCTCCCAGCCCTACACTTTATCCGGCGCGGGCACTTCAAAGCCCTTGCGGTAGGTATCCTTCAGCAGTTCGTTCGCTTTCGGGCTGTCGATGAACTGCTCCGCCGCCGGATCGAAATTCAGCGTGCCGCCGGTACGGAACGCCACATTCGCGATGTGGGCGAGGCCGGCCGCATAGTGCGCGGTTTCCACGGGGCCGTTCTGGTCTTCCGTCCGGCGGCTGCGGACCGCCTGGATAAAGTTTTCGAAATGCCGCGTGGGCGCTTTGCCGGATGGTCCGGGCGTCCGCCGTTGGCCCATGTAGAAGTTGTAAGTTTCGTAGCCGCTGATCGCCAGATAGCCTTCGGAGCCATAGAACAGATTGCCGTTCGAGGACTGGGTTTCGGTGTTCGAGCACCAGAAGCGCACGGCGATCTCGGCAAACTTGCCTTCCTTGCCGAATTCGCACATCGAGGTGAGCACCTCGGGGGTCTCCCGGTGGTCCTTCCAGAGGAACTTACCGCCCATCGAGGAAACCTGCGTCGGGAACTTCACGCCCAGGCCCCACTGCAGCATGTCGGTTTCGTGGATGCCCTGGTTGCCGATCTCGCCGTTTCCGTAATCCCAGGTCCAGTGCCAGTTGTAGTGAACATGGTTCCTCGAATAAGGCCGGTACTTGCCGGGACCTACCCACAGGTTGTAATCAAGATCCTTCGGCGGCTCTTCGTTGGGATGGAACTCGAGCTTCGGCCGCCACTTGAAGATGGTGGCGCGCGCCATGTAGACATCCCCGATAATCCCCTCGTTGAGCTTCGCCACCGCCTCCCGGACGGCTTCGGAGCTGCGCAACTGCACGCCGTGCTGCACGATCCGGTTGTATTTCTTCGCGGCGGCGATCATGCTGCGGCCTTGCGCGAGCGAATGCGTGCCGGGCTTCTCGACGTAGACATCCTTGCCCGCCTGGCAAGCCCAGATGGTGGCAAGCGCGTGCCAGTGGTTGGGCGTGGCCACGCTGACGACGTCAATATCCTTGTCGTCGAAGACGCGGCGCATATCCTGCACCACCTTGGGGCGATGCCCATACTTGCTTTCAAACTCCGAGGCGCGCTTGTTCCCGATCGCCAGATCCGGATCGACGAACGTGGTCACGTCCACATTCGGCTGCGGCTGGAACCCGTTGAAATGGCTTTGCCCGCGGCCATTCACGCCGAGTACGGCGACTCGGATCGTATCGCTGGGGCTGAACGGTTTGGAGGCGGCGAACGCGGCGGGCGCCGCGGCAGAACTCATCAGGAAATATCGCCGGTTCATGGTTCCTCTCTCTCCTAGTAGATAGATCCGCGAATGAAGTTTCGAGGCCCGTCGCGGAGCGGGGTACGCCTGCCGCCAGGAATTAAAGCATCCCCGTGGTGGTTCCAATTCTATCGCCAGAGAAGTGACGGCGCAAAAGCAATACGGGATGGCGGGAAACCGCGAGCCGGGAGCCTGTTCCCCGCGCCCGCGACGCCGGGTTAGCGCCGCAGCCCGGTTCGTTCGAGAATGAGGTCCACCAGCCGCTCGCCGCCTTCGACCTCGGTGCCGATCTTCAGCCAGTAGAGCGGCATCCGCCGGATGCTCAGATACCAGTTGCGTTCAAGGTTGTAAAAATCCTTCTCGGTCGTGAGCAGAACCCGCGCCCCCGCATTCCATGCGAACTCCTCGAGGCGGCGCAGCCCGCCCGGGGCGTAGACATGATGATCGGGGAACGGCCAAAATGCCCGTATTCCGACATCCAGCGCCCGCAGCGTTTGCCGGAAAGAATTCGGGTTCGCCAGACCGCAAAACGCCATCGCTTCCTCCGGCCGCCAATCCGCCACGGGCCGCTCCACGGAATTCGCCGCGTCCACCCAGCAAATGGGCACAACCTTGGAACGGAAGACCGGCGCCGAGGGGTTGATGGCGCGCAGCCTCGCCTCGATCCCCAGCAGCCTCCCTTTCACGGAGGTTCGCGTAAGCAAAAAAGCATCCGCGCGCGCCAGGGCGTCAAGCGGCTCGCGCAGCCTCCCAAGCGGCACCACGTCGCGCTCGCCGAAGGGCATCAGGGCATCGATCAGAACGAGGTCAAAATCCCGCGCGAGCCGCCAGTGCTGGAGGCCGTCGTCGAGCAGAAACACGCCGGCGTCGAATCTCTCAAGCAGGCGCAGGCCCGTCTCGTAACGGCTGGCGCCGATCCCGACAGGCACGGCGGCGCGGTGCAGAAAGATCTGCGGCTCATCGCCCGTGGTCATGCGCGGCAGAACCTCGCCCGGCGCCGCGATCACCATTGGTTCCCGGCTTACGCGGCGATACCCTCTGGTGAGGATCGCCGGGGAGAAACCACGCTCTCGCAATTGCTCGGTGAGCCACAGGACCACGGGCGTCTTCCCCACGCCGCCCGTCGTGATATTGCCGACACTCACCACCGGAACCGGCAGCCGCCGTTCGACAGCCGTTTGGCGCTCCCTCTTCCAGCGCGATCCCCATTGCCACAACCGCGCCAAGGGCCATAGGAGCGCATAATGCCACCAGGAGCGAGGCGGCCGGGGGGTGGCGAATTCATAGAGAACCGCCGCGCGGTCAATCGCGCGTTCGGTGGCGCCCTTGCCCCGCTCAAACTGTGCGCGCGCCCGCTTCCCAAGATCCGCGCGCTTCCCCGCGTCGAGCAGCAACCCGCCGACCGCCGCGCTTAATTCACCGGCGCCGTCAATCGGCAGTACGGCGCCGGCCTCTATAAAATCCGCGGCGATACTCGGGAAGTTCTGCATGTGCGGGCCGATCACCACCGCCTTCGCGCACGCGGCCGGCTCCAGGATGTTATGGCCGCCCCGATGATTGATGGAACCGCCCACGAACACCACATCCGCCACGGGAAACAGGGATGGCAGCTCGCCCATGGAATCGAGAAGCAACACGCCCGGCAGGCGCGGCGTGGGGCGTTCCGCCAGTTCCCCGCGGCGCACCCACTCGACACCGGCATCCCGCAGACGCTCCGCCGCCAGCGCGAAGCGCTCCGGATGCCTGGGAACCAGTATGAGGAGGAGATCCTCGAACCGGGCGCTCAATTCCTTAAACGCGGCGATCACCGCGACATCTTCGTCAATATCCCCCTCGTACGCGGGCGGCATCGTGCTCGCGGCGATCCAGACCCGCTTCGGGGCCAGGCCGTCGAGAAAAAGTTGCAGATCGGCGGGCGGGGCGGCGCTCGATACGTCGAGGTCATACTTCAAGTTGCCGCCCACCGACAGGCGCGGCAGATCTTCCGGCCGCATCAGGGAAGCAAAACGCCGCCGGCTTGCTTCGTCCTGGGTAAGAATTACGTCGGGCAGCGCGAGCACCTCGGAAAAAAACCAGCGCGCCTTGAGATAGCGGCGATGCGCCCTCGGGGAAATACGTCCGTTGACGATCATCAGGCCCGCGAAGGTCTTCTTCACCTCCCGATAGAGATTCGGCCAGATTTCGGTTTCGAGAATCACCAGCACCAATGGCCGGATCCGTCGTAAAATGCTGCGAATGGCGAAGCAATAGTCCAGCGGAGTATAGAAGATGCCGTCACACAATCCGTTCAGCCGCTGCTCGGCCACCCGCCGCCCCGCCACGGTGGTTACACTCAAGAAAACAGGGGCCAGCGGATACCTGCGCCGCAGTTCCGCGATCAGTGTCGCGGCCGCGATCGCTTCTCCCACGCTTACCGCGTGGATCCAGATGCTGCCGTGAGTGAATTGCCGGAATTCGTCCGGGAGCAGCCCGAAGCGCTCCCGCAGGTTCCGAATGTAATCCCGCTGCCGCAGAACGCGTCGAAAAAGATACGGGAAAAGCAGGGGCAGCAGGATCCAGCCCAGAAGCCGGTAGAGGGAAAAAATGCAGAATCGCCGCCAGTTCATCGTAATGTTCGCCACAGCGGCTGTGGCCTTGGCCGCCGACAAGAACCAGTTTAAGCCGGAAGCCCTCGAAAGCTACCCGAACGCGCAAAAGGCGGACGGCCTCACACTCGCCGCGGACGCCTATCACGATGCCGGTCGCGCCAAGCTCGCCTTCGGTGGGAAGGCGAAACCCTACGATTATGGCGTGCTTCCCGTAATGCTCATTATCAGGAACGATTCCAAGCGGGCTGTCACGCTCGAAAACATGCGGGTGGAATACCAGGCGGATCGCGCCCGCTCCGCCGCCATCCCGCCGCAAGAGGTTCCTTATCTCGGATCTGGACGGAGGCCGCGGCTCGATTCCACGGGTCCGATTCCTGGAAAGGTCAGCGTGCGCCGGCGAAAGAATCCCCTCAACGCCACCGAGATTCAGGACCGCGCCTTCGCCGCCCGGATGCTGCCGCCCGGCGAAACCGCGACGGGTTTCCTCTACTTTCAGGCTCTCTATCGCGAGAACGCGATTCTCTACATCACCGGCATGAAAGATCCCTCCACCGGACAGGATCTCTTCTTTGTGGAAGTGCCAGTGAACGATGGCCCACACTAATTCGCACTTCCTCGTACTCCCTCAACGGAGACCGGCCCGCGGCCGGACATCCTCTTGCCAAAGCGCGGTCTTGACGGACGCACCAAGAAAAAGCCCGCGCCGCCGGGAAGGCAGCGCGGGCAAAATAAAGAAAGTGCGTTCTCGTTAGAAAACAACCTTCAACGAAAGCTGCCAGGAACGCGCACTGTCCTGGCCGGTGATGGTTCCCCAGGCCGCGCTGGTCGGATCCGAATTTGGATTTGCCAGATTCGGGTGGTTCATCGCGTTGAACGTCTCCGCTCGGAACTGGGTGTTCCACTGCTCGTTGATGCGGAAGTTCTTAATCAGCGAGAAATCCCAGCGGTCCTGGTTGGGACCGCGGACCGAGGAGAAGCGAAGCGGGAAGCGGCGGATATTGGAAGCTAACTGCCTGCCGCCATTCGTCTCGAATCCAGCCTGTGCCGCCGGCACGTACCAGTGGTCCACGCCGCGTTCACTCTTCGGAAGCACGATATTCTTCAGATCTCCGCTGAAAATGCGGTTACCGAAGCCGAGCGGCTCACCCGACTGGTGCTGGTAGATGCCGCCCAACTGCCAGCCGCCGATAACGAAATCCACGGCTCTGTGCATATCCGTACCCCAATGCCGGCCGCGGCCGAAGGGGATCTCCCAGATGCCCGAGCCAGTAAGCCGGTGCGTCCGATCAAGATCCGAAAGGGATTCATACGGCATGGGATCCGAAGGATTCATGAACTCGCGCGCTTCCATCGTCTTCGACCAGGTATAGGAAGTCTGGACGGTGAAGGAGTTCGCAAGCCTGCGCTCAATGCGCGTTTGCAATGAGTGATACCAGGAGTATCCGGCGTGATCGCCTAGAATGCGAACGCTTGAGAATTGGTTGTACGGACGAAGCAAGCTCGTCCGCGAAATGTTCTTGACGTAAATCGGATTCAGCCCGGAATACGGGTTGGCAAAATCGGACCGTCCCAGATAGTCGATCGTCGCCTGGTCTCGTACGGGCGAAGTAGACAGAAATTCAGCGGGTGTGTAGCTCAACTCCCGGTCCACCAGAAGACGCGTGGTTCGGTTGCCGACGTAGGACGCTTCGATCATGAAGCGCGCCGGCAGTTCCTGTTGCACGCCGAAGCTCCAGCGTTGGGCGTAGGGATGTTTGCACTTGTCATTGAAAAACGTAATCGCCTGGCCAATATTAGTCATCAATCCTAGTCTCGATCGAGACGGACTAACTTCATTCATTAGCTCCTGAAACAAACAAAATAGGCTCGTGCTCGACGCACAAGCCGCAACTCCCAAATAATGTCTTCAATCATACCAATTCCGGATACACAAGTGTTTTATAGGATGGCGACAATTCACTAATGTAAATTCGCGGCGCGGCCAGCGGAATCGGAACTGATTTCGAGGTCCGGTTGTCATCGCACGCCGGAAACGGGAAGGGCGGCGCGAACGCCGCCCTCCTCGAAACAGAACCGTGCTGGAATAATTAAATCTTCTTTGGCGGCGGCGCCTCGACGTAGGAAGATTCCTTCGGCTGCTCCGCCGCGAATTGATCGTCGTCTTTTACTTCTTTTTTGAGAGCGTAAAGCCGTTCCTTGAGCTTCTCCACCAGATCCCGCCGCGCCGGATCGTTATATATGTTGTTCATTTCATGAGGATCCGCAATGAGATCATAGCATTCCCACTGATCTTTCTTCCAGAAGTAAATCAGCTTATGCGTCTTCGTGCGGATGCCATAATGCGCGCGTGTATTATGATCCCCCGGATCGTGATAATAGCGGTAATACATGGCGTCGCGCCAGTCGGAGGGAGTCTTCCCCTTCCAGATCGGAACGAAGCTCCTCCCTTGCATATCCGGGGGCGCGGGCTGGCCCGCGAGATCGAGAAATGTGGGCGCGAAATCGCAGTTGATACCGATGGCATCCGAAGTGGTATTGGGCGAAATCATCCCTGGCCATCGGACAAGAAACGGCATGCGGAGAGATTCCTCGTACATGAAGCGCTTATCATATAATCCGTGCTCCCCAAGAAAGAATCCCTGGTCACTCGAATATATAACAACGGTATTTTCACGCAGGCCATTCAAATCCAGCCAATCCAGCAGG
>CAZXBZ010000155.1:0-8064 GCA_964639135.1 uncultured Solibacteraceae bacterium
ATGCGCATCGCGCTCGCCAAATTACTGCTTGAACAGCCGAATCTGCTGCTGCTCGACGAACCCACGAACCACCTCGATCTCGAATCCCGCGATTGGCTCGAAGGCTACCTGAACCAGTACCCCTACGCGGTGGTGATGATCTCTCACGACCGTTTCTTTCTCGACCAGACGGTGAACCGTATCTTCGAGTTGTGGAACAAGCAACTCTACATCTACTCGGGCAACTACACGAAGTTCGAAAAGTTGAAGGAGTCGCGCCGCGAACAGCTCATCGCCCTGCAAAAATCCACGGCGGAACGCCGGGAGCAGTTAGAGGCGTTCATCAACCGCTTCCGAGCCCTGGCCACGAAAGCGAGACAGGTCCAGAGCAAAATCAAGGAGCTCGAGAAGCTGCCGAAAATTGAGATCCCGACCGAGGAATCGGCCATCCACTTCCGCTTTCCGCGGCCCGTGCCGAGCGGCCGGACGGTCATCGAGGCGGAGGATCTGGCCAAAAGCTACGGGGAAAAACACGTCTTCTCCGGCTTTAATTTCGAGATTCACCGCGGCGATCGAATTGCTCTCGTCGGTCCTAACGGCGCGGGAAAATCCACGCTTATTCGTCTGCTCGCGGGCCTCGACGCGCCGACTCACGGCGAGATCCGGCTTGGCCATAACGTCAACATCGATTACTTCGCGCAGGATCAATACAAGGCGCTCGACCCCAAGGCGCGCATCCTCGACGACCTCACGAATTACGCGCCCGGACGCAGCCAAACGGAGCTGCGCAGCCTGCTTGGCTGCTTTCTCTTCTCGGAAGACGACGTATTCAAGCAGATCGGGGTTCTTAGCGGCGGAGAGCGCAACCGCTACGCCCTCGCGCGGATGCTGCTTTACCCCTCGAATTTCCTTTTGCTCGACGAACCGACAAACCACCTCGATATGCGCGCCAAGGACGTGCTGCTTCACGCGCTCATCGGGTACACGGGTTCGATCGTCTTCGTTTCTCACGATCGGTATTTCATCGAAAATCTCGCCACGCGGGTGTTTGAAGTGCGCGATGGCGTTCTGCTAGATTACGCGGGAACATTCCGGGAGTTTCTGGATTACAAGACCAAGCTAGTGGAGCGAAGCGCCGCGGAGAACGGCGCCGTCCCGCCCGCCACCGGATCCGGGGAAACAAAGCCCGCGAATTCCGCGACGCCCGAAACCGGCGAGGAGCCGAAGCGCGCGCGCCGCCTCAACCCCATCAAGCTGCGCCAGATGCGGGAAAAGCGCGGGGAGCTGGAGGATGAAGCCGCCCGGCTGGAAGCATCGATCGCGGAAACCGAATCGCTGATGGCCGTTTTCGTCACCGCCGAGGAGAGCCTCCGTCAAAGCAACCGGCTTGACGATCTGCGCGAACGTCTCGACGCCGCGATGACGGAATGGGCCGAGATTTCCGAGGCAATCGAGGAGGAAGAAGCCGCGGCGCGGGCATAGCCGACCTTCGAGGCGGATCCCCTAGCCCACGAGGGTCTGGTCAATAAAACACCACATCCACGTTTCACCCGGCTCGAGGCTGCGCATCACCGGGTGGCCCGATTCGTGATAGTGCATGGTCGCGTGCCGTCCCGGCGATCCGTCGCAGCAGCCCACATAACCGCACACCATGCACATCCGGAGGTGACGCCACTTGCCCCCGTTCTTGAGACACTCCACACAGCCGGAACCAGAAGGCTCGACGGCTGGCGCATCGTGGAGATGTTCGCAAATTCTGTTCGGCACGGGCTAGACTCCTCCATGGGTTCCATCCAGTCTATACCGGCGTCCGCGGCCGGTTACACCAAAAAGTACGTGGCGGGTCAGTATTCATCGAAAAACCGCGCAATCTCCGGAAGGGCGGCCTCCGCGACATAGATGCTTGTCCCTTCATCGAAACAGGCCGCGCAGTGGGGCCTGCCGTCTCGAAGGAGAATCGCGAGGTCAAAGCCCGTCCAGGGAGAGATCGTGATTCGTTCCCCCTCTTCGCCGCGCACGCCGGAACGGTCCAGGATCGCGAGCAAATCCGGCAGAGCGATTTCCGAAAGCACACTGCGGCTGGCCGGATCCTCGCGGATGCGTTCCAGAAACTGCCACTTCCCCTCCCGCGCCACCAGAACGGCGCGCACCCTCGAGTGAAGGCCGTCGAGCAACTGGCGGAGGGCGGCTTCGCGCGGGGTCTCCGCGGGGATTGCCGCGGGCACGCCGGCCACCGGCGCCGGCGAGGACGCCGTCTTCTTCACTTTCCCGAAGCCGCGCGTGATCGGGATTACCTTGGCGTTGTTGGGTGATTCCGGCATTTCCCGCGAAGTGCTCGCTGCTGTGGATTCTGGCAGGTATCGCCAGGCTTGCGCAAGACCCTATTCAGAATCCCGCGCACCGCTTCAACCATTGCCGTCCGCCCCGTATAATAAGACCTTGGACCTCGAAAAGACGATACTGCGCAAGGTTGGCGAAGCGATCGCGAAGTTCGACATGATTCGCGATGGAGACCGCATCGCCGTCGGTGTTTCCGGCGGCAAGGATTCGATCACGCTGCTCGAATCTCTGCTGCTGCTCCAGAAGCGCGCCCCCATCCGCTTTGACGTGGAGGCCTTCACGGTGGAACAGGGCAAGTTCATGAGCCCTATTGAGCCCGTGGGCAACCACCTTCGCCAGAACGGCGTCCCGTGGCACTACGTTCGCGACGCGGCTTCGCTGCAACTTCTAGAGGACGACCCCACGCACGGCTGCGACCAGTGCAGCCGCTTCCGCCGGAGAGCGGTTTACGAACTCGCGCGCGGGTTGAATTGCAATGTCGTGGCGCTGGGCCACACGGCCGATGATTTCTGCGAATCGCTGCTGCGCAACGCCATGTTTACCGGCAAGCTGAGCGCACTGCCCCCGGTGACGTATTCTCGTAAAGGGGAGTTTCGCCTGATCCGCCCGCTCGTCTTCGTTACCGAAGACCTCACGCGGCGCTGGGTGCAAGACCGGTGTACGCCGGTAATTCCCTGCGGCTGTTCGCAAAAGACCGGAACGGTGCGGCGTTCTCTGCGCGATTATCTCGCCGAACTCGAACAGGAGCATCCGTTCGTAAAGGAAACATTGATCTCCGCGATGGGTAATCTGGATCCGGAAAGGCTGCTCGACCCGCGCTATCAGAGCGCGGCGGCGGTTTCTCCAGAGGCGTTCCCGATATTGACGGAGCCGTGACCCTTGGAGCGCGCCGGGCGGCCCTTATTTTGTGGCGCGATGGCGCGAACCGTAACGAAACCGGCACGAAGACCGCCGGTCGAAAGGATCTAACCTTGCATGTGTGCTCTTCGGTTTGTTCCGCGCGAAGAGAAATTTTTTGAATTCTTTTCCGAACAGGCTCGCATACTGCGCGAGGCTGCTCAACTGCTCGCCGACGGGATCGCCAAAGGCGGCGAAACCATGACCCGGAACGCGGAGTTGCTCACCGACCTCGAGAGGCAGGGCGACCAGGTTTACCGCACCACTTACGACAAGCTTCGCACCACCTTTATCACTCCCTTCGATCCGGAAGACATCTACACGCTATCCTCCAAGCTCGAGGACGCCATCGACGGCACGGAAGAAGCCGCCCGCCTCATCGTCGCCTACACGCCCAGCCATACCTCTCCCGGCATGACCACTCTCGCCGAGTTGCTGGTGAAAGCGACTCTCGAGATCGAGAAGGCCTTCTCGCTGCTCAAATCGGGCGGCGACGTGCAGCCCCATTGCCTGGCCGTCCGCACGATCGAGGAGGAATCGGACAAGGCCATGGTCAACGGGTTGGTGGATCTTTTCACGCGCGAAAGTGACCCGATCGAGGTTATCAAGGTGAAAGGCATCATCGAATTGATCGAGGATACAATCGATTTCTGCGACGACGTGGGCGACGTCCTCACGAACATGGTGGTCAAAAACAGTTAAACGCCGCATTCACCGGGGAGCAATTTCACCTCATGAGTCCAGAAATGATCCTGCTCGTCATCATCGTGGTGGCGGCGCTTCTTTTCGACTTTTTCAATGGATTTAACGACGCGGCCAACTCCATTGCGACGATCGTGGCCACGAAGGTACTGAGCCCGTTTCACGCAGTACTCTGGGCCGCTTTTTTCAACTTCGCGGCATTCTTTCTATTTGGCACGGGGGTTGCCAAGACCGTCGGCGGCGAGATGGTGAATCTCGAATATGTCACGCCGGTCACCGTGCTGGCGGGCCTTATCTCATCCGCCGCCTGGCTTTGGATCAGTTCCCATCGCGGCCTCCCGATCAGCGCTACTCACGCCCTGATTGGAGGCTACGCGGGCGCGGCCATGGCGCGGGTCAGCCTGATGAAGGGCCCGGCTTTTATGTTCGATGCGCTGCGGCTGGCGGGATGGACGATGCCGCTTGTCTTCATCATTCTCTCCCCCATTCTGGGCATGGTCCTTTCCTATCTGCTGATGATCGCCATCCACTGGGGCTTTCGTCATTCCAGCCCCACGAAAATGGATCGCTGGTTCCGGGTGCTCCAACTGTTTTCGTCGGCCATCTTCAGCCTGTCGCACGGTTCAAACGACGCCCAAAAAACCATGGGTATCATGACCGGTGCTCTCGTCGCCGCCGGTGTGCAGGGCAGTATCGATGAGGGCATCCCCACCTGGGTGGTGCTGAGCGCCTATACGGCGATCGCGCTGGGCACGGCGAGTGGCGGATGGAAAGTCATTGAGACGATGGGGCACCGCATCACCAAACTCAAGCCCCGCAGCGGTTTTGCCGCGGAAACGGCGGCGGCGGCGAGCGTCTTTCTGGCTACCGGATTGGGAGTTCCCGCCAGCACCACGCATACCATCGCGGGCGCCATCGCGGGCGTCGGCAGCTTTCACCGTCCCAAGGCGGTTCGCTGGCGCCTCGCCAACGACATCGTGGGCGCCTGGGTACTGACGTTTCCGCTCACCGCGATCGCGGCCGCGCTTATTTTCAGCCTTATCTGGCTTTTCCTGCCGCACGCCTGACGATTCCGGCGCAACCGCTCCGGCGGCCAGGGCTATTGGGGAGCGACCGGCTCCATTTGCCGCATTTGCCAGAGCCTCAGCGGCTCAGCCAGAAACTCCTCCACGGAGCTGGCGAACGCCTTGAGGTGAGGGGCCGCCATGTGCGCATCCCAGGCCTCACGGCTGGCCCAGATTTCATAGAACAGGTACTGCCGCGGGTCCTGCTCGTCACGGTGCAAGTCGTACTGCAGGCAGCCCCGCTCCGCGCGGGTAGGCTCCACCAGGCTCATCAGCAAACGCTCAAGCGCCTGCTCGTGGCCCGGCTTGGCGTGAAAGTGGGCAACCACCACAAAACCGTCTGTCGGCATAAGAAGGTATCTTATCGCGTACGCGCATCACGGACTACTGCACACCGCCCGCGGGCTCGCGCCTCGCCAGCTCTTCATGCAGTTCGCGCAGCAGGCGGTATGAATAAATGCCCGTTTTGTGTCCGTCGTTCCAATGGATGCCGATGGCATAGTGGCCGACCGGCTCCACATCCGTAATCTTTAAGCGTTCGCGATAAAGCGCCAGGGGATTGCTGAAATCCGGGGCCTGTGGCGTGGTTCCGTGCCCCCCCGTACACTGAGCGCACGGGCAGCGTTCCCGGAGGAATTCCAACGGAAAGTCGCTCTGTGCCCCATCGGTCCAATCGATCTTGATACCCGTGCTCTTTGAAACCGCAAAGTGCTCGGGAATCAGTGCCTCACCCGACAGACGAGCCGGGTGGCTCTTAATTTCGCTCATAAATTCGCTCCACGTCGCGAACACCGGGAATACGCCGAATTTCCCCGGTAATCCGTTCCAATTGCCTCTTGTCACGAATTTCCACAGTCATCTCCACGAGCGCGCCCCCCGCTTCGCGGGAATCGTCCGCGCGCGCTTCGAGGCTGCGGATGTTGCTCGATTCATCATTCAGAATCGTGGTCAGCTTGTTCAAAATCCCCGGCCTGTCGTCCGTGAAAACGGAAATCCGGACGGGAAACACCCTGGACGCGCTATCCCATTCGACATCGATCTTGCGGTCCAGTTCGTACAAAAGGCTTTGCACATTGCGGCAGCTTACCGCATGAACGGCGACCCCCTTGCCGCGGGTGATATATCCCACGATCGGCTCACCGGGAATGGGATTACAGCACCCCGCGCGGTAAACCAGCACATCATCCATGCCGTCCACCTTGATGGTGAAATCGCCCTTCGGTATTTCACGGGCGGCGGTTGGAGGCTCCGCCGCGCCCGGTTTGCTTTTCGCCGCCGCGGTATCCGCGAAGCTCGTGCCCGAGAGTTTTTCGAGCAGCTTCCTCGGAGAAAGCTTTCCGTAGCCGATCGCGGCCAGCAGATCCTCATGCTTGCCGTAGCCGTAATCGGACGCGGCGGCAAGCACTTCCGCCTTGGTGAATCGCCCCACGGAAATACCGAGCCGTTTTGCCTCTTTATCCAGAATCTTCTGCCCGAGCTCGAGCGCCTTCACCCGTTCGGACGCCTTGATAACCGCGTTGATTTTGTTTCGCGCGCGCGCGGTTCGGACAATCCCCAGCCAATCCTTGCTCGGCTGGTGGCCGGGCTGGGTGAGGATCTCAACCACTTCCCCGTTCTTAAGGGTGTAGCGCAGGGGCACGATCCGCCCATTCACCTTCGCGCCCACGCACGTGTGCCCCACTTCCGTGTGGATCGTGTAGGCGAAGTCGATCGGTGTCGCGCCGCGGGGCAGCGCCACCACCCGGCCGCGAGGCGTGAACGTGTAGACCTCCTCCGGGTACAAATCGGCGCGGAGCGTGGCCATGAATTCGCCGGGATCCCTCAGCTCGCGCTGCCATTCGGCCAGCCGCCGCAGCCACGAGATACGAGTGTCCTCCGACGCGCTGCCGGACTTGCCTTCCTTATACTTCCAATGTGCCGCGATCCCTTCCTCGGCGAGCTTGTTCATCTCTTCCGTTCGGATCTGCACCTCGAAAGGCTGCCCTTGCGGGCCGATCACGGAAGTATGCAGGCTCTGGTAGAGATTCGGCCGGGGTATGGCGATAAAGTCTTTCACCCGGCCCGGAATGGGACGCCAGATGCTATGAATGATGCCCAGCGCGGCATAACAATCCTTCACGGATTTCGTGATAATGCGCAGGGCGAGCAGATCATAAACCTGATCGATCGAGATCTTCTGACGCTTCAGTTTGCTGTAAACCGAATACGGCCGCTTGATCCGGCCCACTACACGGGCCGGAACTCCCTCGCGCGCCAACTCGCTCTCGATGATCCGCTGTAATGACTGAAGCGTCTCTTCACTCGCCTGCCGCCGCAGTTCGATCAGTTCCACAACCTCGGTATAGGTTGCGGGCTCGAGCGCTCGAAACGCCAGGTCCTCGAGTTCACCGCGCCACTTTCCCATTCCGAGACGGTTCGCGACGGGCGCATAGATCTCCAGGGTCTCGGTCGCAATCTTTTCCTGCCGGTCCCGCGACAGAGAGTCGAGAGTCCGCATGTTATGGAGCCTGTCCGCCAGCTTCACCAGAATCACGCGGATATCGGTGACCATCGCCAGCAGCATCTTCCGCAGGCTCTCCGCCTGGCGCTCCTCTTTCCCAAACAGGTCCAGCTTGCCGATTTTGGTGACGCCATCCACTACGCGGGCAATTTGCTCGCCGAACTCCTCCTTCAGGTCTTCCACGGAAACGCGCGGCTCACCGTCCTCGAGCACATCATGGAGCAGGCCGCTTTCCAGCGACACCATGTCCATCCGGAATTCCAGAAGAATCTCGGCGATACCCAGCGGATGGAGGATATACGGTTCCCCCGAGTCCCTTACCTGGTTCCGGTGATGGAATCGTGCATATTCGAACGCCTTTCGAAGCGCGGAGAAGTCCTCCCAAGGCCGTTCTTCGCGCAGACGGGCTTCGAACCGGGCGTACACTTCTTCCGGGTCAGGAAACGCCGCGGAGGAATCCGCCCGTCCAGGCTTCTTGGGTTTGGGAAGTTTTGCGGCAGCCGCGCCCCCCGCCGGAGTCTTGTTCTTGGAGCCTGAGTTCGGATCGGCGGTCAAGGCGGACGGAGCGGTTGAAATGGCGAC
>CAZXBZ010000156.1:0-8051 GCA_964639135.1 uncultured Solibacteraceae bacterium
ATTCCATCTCCTCTGGAATCAGCCACTTCCACGGATGGATTTCAGACTCCACCCCTCCCCATCAGTACAATTCTTCGGGAGGCGCGCGGCGGAGGCCGCAGCCGTTCCCCTTTCTTTGAAGAGGAGATCGCGGCATGAAACAAACCAGCCGAAAGCCAATCGAATTCAAACCGGCCAGACCGGGAAATCCCTCGGCAAGAACTCCTGATTTCGAACCGCGGCACAAAGAGTTCCTCGGCTTCGTCGCCGCTGGCCACTCCATCGGCGATGCCGTCGCGCTGGTGGGAGCCACCCGCGCCGCTTATGAGAAATGGCGCATTCGCGTGGAAGGTTTCAAAGCCGCCGTCGCGGCCGCCCGCGAGAGCCACCGCCGCGACATCGCCTGCGGCCTCCACGGAGCCGATGCCTATGCCCGCATGCTCCTCGACGCCATCCAGCGCGATGAATCCCTCCCGGCCCCGCTTCGCTACCGTGCCTCGAAAACCATCCTCACCCGCAAAGGCAAGGCCGACTGGCTCCCCGATCCCATCCCCGCCGAATCCGAGTCGCTAGCCTTTTGCGAGGATGAACAATCTGCAAGCCTCACCGGCGGCTTCGTCCTCCATCCGCAACGGACCGGGCATACCGCCGGCGGTCCATCAGAATCGTGCAGGCAAGAGCAAAGCGGCCCGGCGGGCGCCGGCCGTGGTGACGCCCTTCCCAATCCGCAAGCTCCAAAGACGGCGGCAAACGCCCAGCTTATCGAAGCCCGGGCATTTCTCGCTCCAGTCATCGCCGTGGAGGCCGGGCAAGGCCTCCCCAAAAATCCGGACAATCCAGACAAACCAAACCAGGCCTCCTTCGCCGGGAACCCCGTGTGGAATCCACAAGATACCGCCGCCTCGGCCCCTCCGGCGGCCGCCTCCCTATTTTTCAGGAATCCGGACATTCACTCCCGAGCCGCGGCCATCTCCAATCCAATTGCGGAAGCCGCGCCAGCCAGCGAGCCGAAGGCAAGCGTCGCCAGTGCAACCCCGGGCTCCGCGCCTGTCACAAGCGCAGCCAACCGTCCGTGCGAAGACAGCCCCTGGAAGCCGGAGGCTGTGCTCAGCCAAACTTGGCTCGGCGCGCACTTCCTCCATCAGCACGAATCGAAGCCAGCCTTCGAAAGGCTCCTGGCCAGTCATATCCGCGCCTATGCTCCGGCCGCCGCTCCCGAAGAGTTGCTCGTCTTTCGCATCGCCCAGAAATCCTGGCTCCTGCGTCGCGTCGAAGCCTGGGAACGTGTCATCGCCGATTCGCAAGTCGTCAAAATCCGCGAGGAGCACCCCAGCGCCGCCGCCCCGGCCTGTATCGCCTTGAGCCTGCTGGAAGCCAGCGAATCCAGCCACACCCGTTTCTACGAGCGCGCCGCCAAACTCCGCAAAGAACACGAAGACGCCCTGGGCCGCCTCGAATCAAAGCTCTTCACCATGCAGCAGGCCCGCGAAGCCCATGAAGCTCATGCTGCCCGGGAAGCTCAGCGTCCGCCATCCGTGCGCTGCGGCTCCGCCGTGGGGCCGGTGTTCTCTTGGCTGCCAGCGCACCGCGCCGGATAGATCTTCTTGCCTCCAAATGCACCGCGCCGTGAATCCGCCACGCGCCGCCAGATTCGTGGAAATGCCTGGAAAGCAGCATCTTTTTCCCGGCCTCATCCCAGCCCGCGGCGTGATAGATTCAGAGCATGTCACTCAGCCGTCGCAGCACTTTAGGCGCTTTGGCCGGATTGGCCGCGCTTCCTTCCGCCGGGGCCTTCGCGCAAGGTTCGGCGAACCAGACACCCAAACGATACTCGCTCGCGGTCTCCACATACTCCTATTGGCATTTCGATCCGGTCAAATACCCGATCGAGAAGGTGATCGAAAAAGCCGCTCAAATCGGATTTGAGGGCGTCGAGGTTCTTCACCGCCAGATGGAAGACGAGACGCCCGCCTATTGCAACCGCATCAAGCAGATGGCCTTTGACCGCGGCCTGTCTCTGCCGATGCTCTCCATCCACCAGAATTTCGTGAATCCGGATGCCTTCGAGCGTAAACGCCATGTGCAGCACACGACGCACTGCGTCGAACTGGCGGCACGGATGGCTATTCCCGCGGTTCGGCTGAACTCCGGGCGCTGGGGCACCTCCGGCACTTTTGACGATCTGATGGCGAAGAAGGGGCATGAGACGCCCCTGCCCGGTTACACCGACGAGGACGCCTTCAAATGGGTAGCCGAGTGCATCGAGGCCTGTCTCCCCGTGGCCGAGCGCGAGGGCGTAGCCCTGTGCCTGGAGAACCACTGGGGATTGACCACGGAGCCCGAGAATCTCATCCGCATCTACAAGGGGATCAATTCGCCCTGGCTGAAGATGAACGTCGATACCGGCAATTATCCCGGCGACCCCTACGAGGGGCTGAAGAAGCTGGCGCCCTATGCCCACATTGTGCAGGCGAAGACCTACCAGGGAGGGGGCGTATGGTATTCGCTCGATCTCGATTACAACCGGATCGCGGCGATTCTGCGGCAGGCGGGCTACCACGGGTGGATCTCGCTCGAAATGGAAGGCAAGGAGCCGGCCGACACCGCCGTGCCCAAGGCCTATCAAATCCTCCGGTCGGCGTTCACCGCCTGAGCGCCGGGCATGCGTGACTCCGCCTACGGAGCGGCGGAGAGAGTGGTGCGCGGCAGCGGATTGAAGCGATATTCGAGGCCGTCCCGCGTGCGCACCACCACGCGCGTCCCGTCGAGCGGTCCGCCCGTGTTTGGCAGAAATACCGCGCCGTCCGTGGTTTCACCGGGCTCGAGCTTCGTGGCTACGAACGCGATGGCGCTCGCGGCCGTGGCGGCTTTCAGATTCTTGAAGCTGAGCTCGGCGATGGCGGATTGCCGCCGCGTTTCGTAGCCGTTGCGGGAACTCGGCGGGCGGGGCGACATGCCGTAGAGGCTCAGCTCATAGGTGCCCACCAGTTTAATGATGTCCTCGCGGTTTGGATTGCGAATAAACTCGCGCACGACATCGGCGGCGGGCGTCGCCTGAATCGTGCGCCCGTCCGGACGCTCGATCGAGAAATCTTCCGGCCTTACTTCTCTTACTTCGCCGGATCCGTTCGCTACCGACACCTGGAGAACGTTATAGGCCCGCAGCGCGCCCGGCAGGCGCGTGAACATAATCGTGAGGCCATTGCGGCTGAGGGTTTGGAAGAGGCTGCCGCTGCTCTCGAATTCGATTACCTGCCCGAAGGCCGCCGGCGCGAGAAGGATGCATCCGAGCAGCCATGGAAGAACGCGCGCGCGCCGTCCGCGCGAGAAGAAGCTCATCAGTTGTTGGATGCCGCTCGGAGCCGCCATGGTTCCAGTCTACTTGCCCGGCGTTCCGGAGGCTCGAAGGCTGGTCATCATTTCAATCAGTTTCCGGCGCTCGCGCTTAACGAGCGGATTTGCGGGATACCTCGACTCGAACTGCGCCAGATAGCGTTCGCTTGTCACGGGATCTTTCTGGCGGAGGTGGAATATGGCCAGCAACAGCTTGGCGTAGGGCTTGAAGTATTTGCCCTTGCTCGCGGCAATCTGGAGTTTCTTGAGACCCGTCTCCTTGCTGCCCTCGGTGTCGTCGAACCGGACGAACCAGCGCATGAAGAACGGGATGCTGCCGAGCACGTATTCGCTGAGCCCGGTGGTGCAGTATACGTCGTAGAATTCGGGGTCGGCGGCAAGTGTGCGCACGGCGTAGGCCTGGGCGGCGCGGGCGTGTTTCAAACTGGCGACCTGGCGCTTCTCGACGAGAGCCTGGTAGTTCATCGTCATGCCCTCCGTCATTACCATCGTGAAGAGGGCATTGGTGTCATTGCCGTCGCGATCGAGGGCGGTAAGGGCCAGATCCCGCGCCTTGCCGATGTTTTCGAAGATTTCTTTTCGCAGTGCCGGATCGGGTTTGGGCCGCTTTTTGTCGTCCTTGATCCGGTTGTCGTCGCGAAAAAACTCGCCCTCGAGAATGCTTAACCTGTCCAATTCCTGGAAAAGCGCGATGGAGGCAAGCACGCTGTAACCGGAGGGGTCTTCCGGATGCGTACCGATGTACTGTTTGATGGCGTGCCGGGCTTCCGTGAAATCAAAGTTGTAGAGAGCGTCGAAAGATGCCTGGATGGCGGCGTTGTCGGCGGAGCGCAGCACGGCCCGCGGAGACGCCATGGCGGCGCTCACAAAGGCAAGTGAGAACGCAAGAATCAGACTCCAGCCCACTCCAATGGATCATATACGAAAAAGCTGCTGGAAAAATGCGCTGGTTCTTTCCTGGATTCGCGCGAGTTCCAGTTCGAGCGGTTGATCGTGCAGGTGGTGGGGGGTCCACTTTTGCACAAGTTCCAGCAGTCTTTCCGATTGGGCGGCCGATTTTGGGAGATCCCCCTGCGCCTTCCCGGTGGAAAGGCGCAGTCCGTGATCCACCGCCCGGTAGAAGGTGGCGGCGTCGCGCAGGAATTCCGCGTCGGCCCGCTCGACGTGCCCCATTTGCTCCACGACGTCAATGCGCTCGAGCGTATTCAGCACCGGGTAGAAAACCCCGGCGCTCCGCAGGCGCAGGTAGAGTAGCGAGAAATCGATGTCGTAGTAGCCGCCGCGGCCGCTTTTCAGCGGGTTTTCGTCGCCCTGTTCCTGTTCGAGGCGCGCCCGCATGGCGGCGAGTTCAAGGCGGGAACGCTCGCTCTGGCCATGACGCCGCCAGACGCTTCGCTGAATCTCGCCCAGGAAGCGCTTGGCTAGCTCCGGATCTCCCGCGACGCGCCGGGATTTCATGAACGCAAGGCCCTCCCAAGCCTCGGCCCGGGTTTCGAAGTAGGCGCGGTAGCTCTCCTCCGTCTGCACGAGGGAGCCGGAACTGCCGTCGGGGCGCAACCGTGTATCGACCGCGAAGATAATGCCATCCGCCGTGTAGGAGGAGAGCAGATTGATCATCCGCTGCGCCACCGTCCGCCAGAAGGGGCGTTCTTCGGCGTCGCGCGGCGATAGCACGAACAGCAGGTCCGCGTCGGAGCCTAAATCGAATTCAAGCATTCCCAGCCGGCCCATCGCGATCACCATCATCTGGTCGAGAGGCTCGTAGCGGGCGGAGGCGGGCCGCTGCTTTTCAAGGGTATCCGCGATGGCGATGCGGTACACGGTCTGGATGGCGGCGTCGGCGAGTTCTGAACAGCGGTTCAGCGTTTCAAAGACCGGCCGGTCCAGGCTGAGGCTTTCGGCAAGAATCCGGAACAGTTCGCGGTGATAGAACGTGCGAAGCTCCGCCGGTTCCTCGAGTACGCTCACGAGATCCGTGTACGGCAGGTGCGTATCCACGGGGTTTCGCATCGCCATCAATTCGGAGAGGAAGTCGAAGCGCCGCACGAGCTGTTCAGAAAAGTAGGGGCTCAGCTCGAACAGATTCATCACGTCCCCAAGGACGGCCGGGTAGGCGTCGAGCATTGCCAGCCAGCGCGGCTGATCCACCAGCCGTTCGGCGAACACCTCGAGATAGCGGTGCCCGCGCCGCGGGGGATGCCGGCGGATTTGCTCCGCGGCCGCCGGCGCCTTTTGGTCCAGAAAGCGGATGGCGTTGGTGGCCAGTTGCGGCAGCGGGCGGTCGTCCAGCTTTTCCGTTTCGGCGACGGGCGGCATCGGCGAGAGGTTCCGCGGACCCTCCTCGGTGAAGTAAGCCGATTGTTGCGCGTGGATCACGCGCTCGTGGATCGCGAGGACGCCGCCGAGGTGGGCCATAAGGCGCCGCTCAAACGCCTCCCATCCGGGAATCAGGCTGCCATCCTCCGGGGGCATCTTGCGCGCCAGAGAATCCCGCCGCCAGCCGTCCTCCGGAAGAGCATGCACCTGGCGGTCCTGGTCGAACTGCAGGCGGTGCTCCACGTTCCGCAGGAACTGATAAGCCCCCGCGAGCACGGCGTACTCGCCCGCCGAGAGAAACTCTTTCTCCCGGAGACGGAAAAGCGCAAGCAGCGTGCCCGCGTGCCGGATCCACTTATCCCGGCCGCCGTGCAGGCGCTGAAGACACTGCACGAGAAATTCGATGTCGCGAATCCCGCCGGGCTCGAGCTTTACATCCAGGCGCTTGGGTCCGCGCATGGCGAGGCTGGCCTTTTCCTGGATGCGGTGGCGCGTCTCGCTTACGGCTTCCACTTTGCTGAAATCGAGCGTCGTGGAATAGATCAGCGGGCCCGCGAAATCCAGAAATTCGTTGCCCAGTTGCATGTCGCCCGCGGCGGGGCGCGCCTTGAGCAGCATCTGCAGCTCCCAGTCGCGGGCACGGTTCTTATAGTAGGCTTGGGCCGCGTCGAGTGATATGCAGATCTCGCCGATGCGCCCCTCCGGGCGCAGACGCAGATCCACGCGATAGCACATGCCCTCGGCGGTGTAGGTGGAAAGCGTATCGCACAGAAGGTGGCTCAGCTTCTGGAAGAATTCCTTGTTTGAAATCGAATTGCTCCCGGAAGTCTGGCCCGCCTCCCGGTAAAAAAACATGAGGTCGATGTCGGAAGAGTAGTTCAGCTCTCTGCCGCCCAGCTTTCCGAGGGCCAGCACGCACATGCCGCGGGGCTGGCCGCCGCCGTTTTCGCCGGCGACGGCGGGTGTGCCGAAGCGCCGCTCGAGTTCCAGATAAATACGCTGATACGTCACGCGCAGAATGGCATCGGCGAGGTTCGAGAGTTCCTCGGTCACTTCGGCCACGCCCGCCAGTTCGTAGACATCCTTGATGACAATGCGCAGCAGTTGGCGCCGCCGGAACCGCGCCAGGTGCTCCGGCGATGGAGGGCCCGAGGTCTCAGTGTTGAGATAGTTTTCAAGCCGCCACTCGAGCTGGTCCGTGGTGAGGACCGAATCGAGATCGTGCGTATGGAGCAGCTCCTCAAGCCATTCCGGATTTCGCGTGATCGCTTCCGAGAGAAAGCGGCTGTTGCCGAAGACGGCAACCATGGCCTGCAGCCCTCCGGGTGAAGTGCCGAGCCGGAGGAGCGCTTCGGGCCGTTCCTCCAGGAGGCGCTGAAGGTAATGAAGCGTCTGGTCCGGGTCCGGCGAACTCAGCACCAGCGCCTGCAGCCTTCGTGTAACTTCCGCTCCGAGGAAGTGGCCGAGAGCTTCGGATGTCTGGCGGGCGCGTTCCACATCGCGGAACTGGACTTGGGAGAGAAAGGCTTGCATTGTGGAGTTGAGTTTCGCGGCTGTTTCACCGTTTCGGGCGCTGTCCGCCGCGTATCCGGAGCGCCTCCACGCCTGGCGTCTTTCCGCCGTGCGTCAAGGCTCGACGCTGATTATATCGCCAGGGCGGATGGTCCCGGTTTCGAGCACCTTGGCGTAGAAGCCGCTCCATCCCCATAACGGAGAGGCGGTGTCGCCGTTTCGTACGCGCGCGTCATATATCTCCGTCTTGATGGACGCGCCGTAGACGTCGAGCGTCGCGCAAGGCTTGCGGATCCTGGTGATTTCAAGAAGCGCCTTGCCCGCGCGCAGGCGGTTTCCCTCCCGCAGTTCTTCGTAGAGTAACCCCTCGGTGGTGAGGTTCTCCCCCGTGGCGCCGGGAAACACCGGATAACCGCGCGCCTGCAGCGCTTCGATCACCTCGAGGCTCATCATCAGAACCGCCTTGAGGGGGCCGCCGTGGGATTGCGGGTGCCGCCAGCTGTCACCCTCGAAACCCCCGGCGGTAAGGCGGGCCGAGGCGATTGCCGTCTTGGGCACGCCGCCGGGAGAGATGCTTACTTGAACGATTTTTCCTCGCACCTGTTCCACAGAGTAGCACCGGAGCCGGGCCGGGATGGCGCTGGAAGCGCGAATGCTAAACTCGTGGTCGATGCAGTCTGTTGTCGAGGTGGAGAATCTCGTCAAGGATTTTCGGACCTTTGACCGGCGCGAGGGAGTCTGGGGGGCTATACGGGATCTGTATTCCCGGCGCTACCGGAATTTCCGGGCCGTCGATAACGTCAGCTTCACCATTGGCCAGGGCGAGATGGTGGGCTACATCGGCCCCAACGGCGCGGGAAAATCCACCTCCATCAAGATGCTCACCGGCA
>CAZXBZ010000157.1:0-8033 GCA_964639135.1 uncultured Solibacteraceae bacterium
AAGCGATGCGTGCCCCGCAACGCCACCAGGTTCGTTATGCTTTTTCTGTAGCTTCCTTGACGGCCGCCGCCTTCTTCCTGGTAGTTTTCCGGGGTGTGGCGCTCGAAGCGGTCTTTCGCTTACCCTTGGTTGCGGCGGGGGGTTCGCGATCACTTTTCTTAAGCTGCGTGACGGCGATGGATGTCACAAAGGTCTTTTCACCGTGGTCGTCATAACGAATCGTCATCCGCTCTTCGGTAATGGTCACCACCGACCCGAGGCCGAAGCGCTCATGTTCAACCTGCGAGCCTTGCTGAAAGGGGAGTCTTGGAGGCATGCAAAAATATCCTGAGTAGAGTATACAAGATTTGACTAACTCCTGTCTACTCAATCTTTTATCAGCGACAGAGAAGGCGCGCCGCGGATGCGGCCAAACGCCAGGTTTCGTTCTGGGATGTAGTTTATGCTGAAACGTCTTGCTTTGATCTTTGTTGTGATCGCCCTTGCCGGCATCGCCTCCGCGGCGGAGGGTTACCGGGGCAGCCGCTGGGCCGTGATGCTCGAAGGCGATTCGATCGCTCGCGCGGTGAAGAGCCGTTCGGCCTTGCGGAGCGCCGAGGCGGCCGCGTACGGCACGCGCCTCGACGCCAACCGGAGCCAGGTGCGCGCGAAGCTCCGGGACCGCGGAATCGTCGTCACCGGGGAAGCCAGGATGCTTTCGAACGCGATTTTTATCGCGGCGAATCAAGAGCAGGCAGCCAGTTTGCGCTCGCTTCCAGGGGTTGCCGGAGTGGTGGAACTGCCCTACATCCGCAGGCGGATTGAAGGAGCGAAAAAACAGGAGCACGTCGCGGAAGTGTGGCCGATGGTCGGGGGCCGGGATAACGCGGGCGACGGCGTCCGGGTAGCCATCGTGGACACCGGGATCGATATCACCCATCCGGCTTTCGCGAACAGCCCGCTGCCGATGCCGGACGGTTTCCCAAAAACCCGGTTCGCGAGCGATGCGCCATTCACTAATAACAAGGTGATCGTGGCTCGCAGCTATGTGAAGGAACTCGCGGACGACGGGATTCCGGGCGGGGACGATAGCAGTGACCTGCAGATCCAACTGACGCGCCCCGACGACATAAGCGCGCGGGATCGCGTGGGCCATGGCACGGCGATGGCGATGATCGTCGCCGGCCAGCAAGTGGATTCACCCAATGGGCCGATCTCGGGGGTAGCGCCGGGCGCCTATCTGGGAAACTACAAAATCTTTGGTTCGCCGATGATTAATGACGGCACCTTCGCGGATGTAGTAATCCTTGCGCTCGAGGATGCCTTCAATGATGGGATGCAGGTCGCCGTGCTCTCGATCGGGGCGCCGGCTGTATGGGGTCCTCTCGATGACGAGGAGTGTGGCAATCGCCCTGGCGTGGCGTGCGACGCGCTGGCCGACGCGGCGGGGACCGCGGCTCGGAGAGGGATGCTGGTGGTGGTTTCCGCGGGCAACAGCGGAGATAACACGGGCCGCGAACCTGGCTTCGCCACCATCGAGACACCGGCCACGCATCCGGATGTGCTGGCGGTGGGGGCGGTCTCAAACCGTCATGAATTCTACCGGGCTCTCACTGTTTCCGGGGGGCCGGCTGGAACGGCGGGGAATGGACTTTACAAAGGCGCTTTCGGAGGGCCGGTAATTCCATCCACTCCCTTGAACGCGCCGCTGCGTGACGCGCGCAAGGCGGGGAACGACGGTCTCGCATGTTCGGCGCTCTCTCCTGGTTCGATGGATGGCGCGATCGCATTCATCGCGCGGGGCTCGGGTGAATGCACATTTGCGTTGAAGCTCGAGAACGCGCGGAACGCGGGCGCGGCGGGAGTCGTGTTCTATCGGACCGACGGCAGCGATGAGATCTTCGGGCCGGGCAGCCTCTCCTATGCCGAAATCCCCGCGATGCTCATCGGCGCCTCGGACGGGGCCGCGCTGCGGACTTATCTCGACAGCCAGTCGAACGCGCCCGCGGCCAGCATCAACCCGGCCTACATCAAGCGCGCCTCGCCGCTCGACGCCAACGGAGACGGCATCATCGATTCGGTTATCTCCGCGTTTTCGTCGCGCGGCCCGAACATCGGTTTTCCGCTGATTAAACCCGAGGTGGTGGCGGCGGGCGAGAACATTTATACCGCCACCCAAACCTATGACCGCAATAGCGATATGTACGATCCCTCGGGATATATCGCGGTGGATGGCACCAGCTTTTCCGCGCCGCTGGTGGCGGGCGTGGCCGCGCTGGTTCTCGACCAGTCCGACGGATTCCGAAACTACGGTTCGGAGCAGGTAAAATCCGCCATCGTCAACGCGGCGCGAGACATGGCGATTGTGAACAATCAGGCAAAGACGAGCGTGTTCGACCGAAACCTCAACACGGGCAACCTGGAGCAGGCTTATAACGTGGCCATGGGGGGCGGGGAAGTGCAGGCGCGCTGGGCCTTCGACTCATTCGTCACGATGTCGCCGCAGACCCTCGATTTTGGGGAAGTGGACGATGGCCGGCTTGCCGCGGGTATCTCGCGCACGATCTCCATCACGAACGTTTTTGACCGGACGCTCCGCTTCACGTTCAGCCGCGCCCCTTACGACAACGGAACCGACCAGGCCTCGCCCGTGCGGTGGACGCTGCCCGGCCCGGTTGACGTGCCATCTGGAGAGTCACGAAATGTTACCTTCCGGATCAGCGGCTCCACGCCTTCGGTAAAGGATTTCTACGATGGCGTGATTCTGGTGGAAGGGAGCGGGGACTCCGCTTCCGGCATTCCCGATGTGAAGATTCCTTATTTGTATCTTGCCGGGAATTTCACGCCGTGCAACATCGTGCCCCTCGCGGGCAGCGGCCGGACGGGAATCGTGAATAGCGACGGGCCTTCGCATTTCATGGTGAAGGTGACCGACTGCCGGGGGCTCCCGATCCAGGGAGTGCCGATCAATTGGAGTGTGGAGCCCGGCGGCGGTTCCATCACCGGCAGCGTAACGGCTGGATACACCGATGACTACGGCATTGCGCAATTCAGCTACCGGATGGGTCCGGCGGTGGGTACGCAGACCTTTGTGGCGCGCTATCCGAATTCGGGCGGCGTGGAGGCGGAGTTCGATGTTCGCGCCATTTCCGATCCGGTGATGGACCAGGGGGGGATCGTCGAGGGGGCTGGCTTCAAGGCGGGCGGGCCGATCGCGCCTGGGTCCTTCGTCTCGATT
Organism: uncultured Solibacteraceae bacterium; assembly: GCA_964639135.1. Taxonomy (GTDB): domain Bacteria; phylum Acidobacteriota; class Terriglobia; order Bryobacterales; family Bryobacteraceae; genus JACTMJ01. Next base: position 3,218 of record CAZXBZ010000157.1, read on the forward strand.
TTTGGCGACAATATCTCCACCGGCACGCTGAATGCCGGTACGCTGCCGCTGCCCTTGGCTCTTGGCGAGATGAGCGTGGGGATCGACACGCGGGACCGCTCGGTAAGTGTGCCGGCCCGGATGGTTTATGTTTCACCGAGGCAGATTAATGTGTTCGTGCCCTGGGAGCTCGCGGGCCAGGCTGGAGCGGTGTTCAAGGTACAGTTCGGCGGGGAAATCGCTACTGCGCTGCAGGATGTCCAGGTTGCAACCTATGCGCCCGGCCTGTTCCAGTACATCGAGGAGGGCACGAACAAGAAGCTGCTGGCGATGGAGATTTTCCGTAACGATCAGCGGCTAGGTTTGCACGGGTCTGGCCGCCGCGCTCAGAGCGGAGATGTGCTCGAGATGTACGGTAACGGCTTGGGTCCGCTGGCGGGCGGGAACCCGCCGACCGGCACGGTGAGCCCGGCGGATCCGCCGAAACTCACGGCGGCGCAGCCCGAAGTGGCCATTAACGGTATACCGGCGCATGTGGAATTCAGCGGCCTGGCGCCGGGCTTCGTGGGGCTTTACCAGATCAATGTGACGGTGCCGGGCGGCTTGAGCGCGGGCGAGTACGACGTTGTATTGACGATCGGAGGGGAAACTTCGACCCCGGGTCGGATCCTGATTCAGTAACCGCGCCAGGGAACTCTGGGGCTAAAACGACAAGAGACCCGGCGGAGAGCCGGGTCTCTTATCGTTTGGGATGGGGTGCGGCTATTCTTCCGCCTGCTCCAGCTTCTCGCGTTGTTCGCGAAGAACCGCCTTACGGCTGAGCTTGATGCGGTTGCCATCGATGGAGAGGACCTTGACAAGGATCTGGTCGCCCTCGTCGAGCTCGTCGCGGACCTCTTTTACGCGGCTTTCGGCGATCTCGCTGATGTGCAGCAAGCCATCCGTACCGGGGAAGATTTCGACAAACGCACCAAAATCGGCGATGCGCACGACTTTGCCGAGATAGGTTTTGCCTACTTCCGCCACGGCGGCGATGTCGGCGATCATGCGGAGCGCCTGGCGCGCGGCCTCGCCGTCGCTCGCGAAGACGTTCACGATGCCATCGTCGTTCACGTCGATTTTCACGTGAGTGGCGTCGATGATGCCGCGAATCACCTTACCGCCGGGGCCGATCAGTTCCCGGATCTTATCCGTGGGGATGGTCGTGGTGTAGATGCGCGGGGCGTAATCGGAGATTTCCGAGCGGGGAGTGCCGATGGCCGCATTCATCTTTTCAAGAATTTCGAGCCGGGCCTTGCGCGCCTGTTGGAGAGCCTCCCGCATGATGGCGGTGGTGACGTTGGTCACCTTGATATCCATTTGGAGCGCGGTGATACCGTCTTCCGTGCCCGCCACCTTGAAATCCATATCTCCGTAGTGGTCCTCGGCGCCCGCGATGTCGGTGAGCACGGCATAGTTCGAGCCATCGGTAACGAGGCCCATGGCGATGCCCGCCACGGGGGATTTCAGCGGACAGCCGGCGTCCATCAGCGCGAGGCTGCCGCCGCAGACGGAGGCCATCGAACTCGAACCGTTTGATTCGAGAATGTCGCTCACGACGCGCATGGTGTAGGGAAACTCTTCTTCCTTGGGAAGCACGTTGAGGATAGCCCGTTCGGCCAAGGCGCCATGGCCGATTTCGCGGCGGCCCGGCCCGCGCATGAAGCCCACTTCGCCGACGCTGAAGGGCGGGAAGTTATAGTGCAACATGAAGCGCTTCGAGGTGACGGCGGCATCGAGAGTCTCCATGCGCTGCTCATCGTCCTTGGCGCCGAGGGTGGCCGAAACCATCGCCTGGGTTTCACCGCGGGTGAAGAGGCCGGAGCCATGCACACGCGGGAGCAGGCCGACTTCGCAATCGATCTGGCGCAACTGGTCAAAGGCGCGGCCGTCGGGGCGGCGTTTGTCGGCGAGAATCTGATCGCGGAAGATCTTTTCCTTGAGCTCGTCGAAGAGCTTCTTCGCCAGCGCCCGCTTCTCGGTTTCTTCCTCCGGCACGAGGGCGACGGCCTTTTCCTTGGCGGCGGCCACGCGGGAGTAGCTCTCGAGCTTCTGATATTTCTCCGTGTTCAGGGCGTCCTTGAGCTCGTCGTACAAGGCGTCGCTGATCTGGCTGGAGAGAGCCTGGTCCGCGGCTTCGGGGGCAACCTCCCACTTGGTCTTGCCGCACTTGGCCACTAGCTCGCGGATGCCGGCGTTAATCTTCTTGCAGCATTCGTGGCCGAACTCGATGGCGTCCACCACCACGTCCTCGGAGACCACTCTCGCGCCGGCCTCGACCATCACGATTCCGGCGTCCGTGCCGGCCACCGTGATGTTGAGCGTGGATTCGCGCAACTGCTCGTAGCCGGGGTTTGCGATGAACTCGCCGTTCACCTGGCCGACACGGACGGCGCTGATAATTTCATGAAAAGGAATATCGGAGATGGCGAGCGCGGCGCCCGCGCCCACAATGCCCAAAGTATCCGGGTCATGGTTCGGATCGGCCGACATCACCATGGCGATCACCTGGGTTTCGTTGCGAAACGTGGGTGGAAAGAGCGGCCGGATGGGGCGATCGATCTGGCGGGAGGTAAGCACTTCCTTTTCGGAAGGGCGGCCTTCGCGTTTGATAAAGCCTCCGGGGATTTTCCCCATGGCGTAATAGTATTCGCGGTAATCAACAGTGAGTGGGAAGAAATCGAGGCCCACTTTGGGAGAGGTCGCGGAGCAGGCCGAGGCGAGCACCACGGTGTCATCGCAGCGGACGACAACCGAGCCGTTCGCTTGCTTGGCGAGCTTGCCGGTTTCGATGTTGATCTGGCGGTTTCCCAGATCCACGGTCACGGAATGTATCATCGGTATTTCCTTTTCGACAGGGGAGCGGATCCACTGGCGGAAAGCTCCCGGCTTGGGAAATTCCCGCATCGGCGACGGTCCAGGCAGGCGGGCGCCGTCACGCGGCCACCGCCCGAGGCCCAGATACAGCAATAGCCAACGCCCCATTCGGGGAGCGTTGGCCACTCAAACAGCGGGCGGCCGCACCAGATGCCACGTGTCAAATGGCGGCTGGCACGAAGCAGCCTTTGGCGGCGCACGGGTTAGCGGCGGAGGCCAAGACGCTGGATCAGTTCGGCGTATCGGAGGGGACTCGTCTTCTTCAGGTACACCAGAAGACGACGGCGTTGGGCCACCAGCGTGAGGAGGCCTCTCCTCGAGTGGTGGTCTTTCTTGTGCGACTTGAAGTGCTCGGTGAGTTCCAAAATCCGGCGGCTGAGGATGGCCACTTGAACTTCGGGCGAACCGGTGTCCGTCTCGTGGTGCCGGTATTTGGAGATAATCTCTTGCTTTTCTTCGGTTGCGAGTGCCATCCGGTGGTCACTACTCCTTTTGTCAGTGCGTATTTGCCCTTGTACTGAGTAAAAGGATATCACAGGCAAGGGCATAATTCGCCCGCCGCCTTGGGCGCGCGCCCATATACCCGTATAACCGTATAAAATTTCTTCCTTCACCGCTGTGTTACGCTGATAGTTGCGTCCAAAGCCGTTATGGCGGCCATTATCAGTGAATCCATTACACTTCGGACGTATCCGTTTGGTGAATCGGACCTCGTCGTGAGTTTCTTTACTCGCGACAAAGGGAAGCTTCGAGGGGTGGCCAAACGGGCCCGTAAACCGAAAAGCTCGTTCGGCGCCGGGCTGGAGCGGCTGTGCCGGTCCCGAATCACCTATTACCAGCGCGAGAACCGGGAACTCGTGACATTGAGCGCGTGCGAGATTGTCAATTCGCCGTTCTCGCTGGCGGCGAATTACAACACGGGGCTCGTGCTCGATTTCATCGCGGAAGTCTCGGAGTATCTGTTGCCGCCTGAAACGGCGGATGAGCGGTTCTACCGGCTGATTGTCTCGGTCACCAATCACCTGGAGCAGCGGAAGGAAGAGGCGATCTGGCGATCGCTCAGCTATTTTGCGTTCTGGGCGGTGAAGCTTTCGGGCTTTCTCCCGGAGTTGCGGGTCTCCGAGGACTCGATCGCACTGGCGCGGGAGATCGCGACCCTGCCGGTGGAGGCGGTGCGGCAGGGCGCCTGGGAGAAGAAGACGAACGCGGACCTGCGTCGTTTTCTGGTTCGGGAGATCGAGATGCACGTCGAGAAGCATCTCTACACGCCGCATCTGTTGGAGGCGCTTTAGGGCATGACGCATAGTGCGCAAAGCAGCCGCCGGCAGCCCACGCCGGGCTGCTGGAGAGTTTAGTCAAATCTACGTTTATGGGTTCCTCATCAACGATTTCCTACCAAGACCTGATCTTTCGCTTGAAGAAATTCTGGGCGGAGAAGGGCGCGATTATCCAAGAGCCCTTTGACCTCGAAGTGGGGGCGGGCACGATGTGTCCGGAGACCTTTCTGCGAGTTCTTGGACCCGATCCCTACCGCGTGGCCTACGTGCAACCCAGCCGCCGGCCCGCCGACGGGCGTTATGGAGACAACCCTAACCGGCTGTATAAGCACATGCAGTTTCAGGTGATCCTGAAGCCCACTCCAGCCGACATCATGGAGGTTTATCTCCAAAGTTTAGAGGCGCTTGGGATTGATCTCTCAAAGCATGACATTAAGTTTGAGGAAGACAACTGGGAATCCCCCACCCTCGGCGCCTGGGGCATCGGCTGGCAGGTAATGCTCGATGGCCTTGAGATTACCCAGTTCACCTATTTCCAGCAGTGCGGCGGCTTCGATCTCGATCTGATCCCGGTGGACTTGACCTACGGCCTTGAACGGCTGGCGGCGTTTCTCCAGGGTGTCGAAAGTGTTTACGACATTACC
>CAZXBZ010000158.1:0-3620 GCA_964639135.1 uncultured Solibacteraceae bacterium
CCTGGTCGCGCTGCGCGCCAAGGGCGTCCGCGCACCCGATTTCGCGCTGGATGCATCCAGCGCCCTTATTCAGCGCACCGAGGTAAAGATTCGTGAAGCCGCGATCGAAGAAAGCGTGGCGGCTGTGCGCCTGGCTCGCGCCAACGCAAAGCCCGATCTCACGTGGAATGCCGGCTACAAGCGCGCGGGCCCGTTCGACACGGTACAGGTGGGCGCCCGGATTCCACTCATGGTACGAGACCGCAATGAGGGAAACATTGCGGCGGCGAGCGCTGGGGAACGCTATGCGGCCTCGCTGCTGCGCGTGACACAGCAAGCCGTTCTCGCGGAAGCGAAGGCGGCGCTTGAAAGCTATGTCACTTACCGCCGCCAACTGCTGCAAACGCTTCCCCTTCTGCGGGAACAGGCTCTGGAGACAGCCAGTATCGCGGAGGCAGCCTATCGCGAAGGCGGCGCGGACCTTATGCGGCTGCTCGATGCCCAGCGCGTCCGTATTGAAGCCCAGCAGGTGTATATGAAGGCGCGTGTGAATTACGAATTAGCCATCGTGGAACTCGAGCAGGCTCTGGGAGTTCCGCGGGAAGAAGGGCGGCCATGAAGCTCGCTGACATCGCGCTGCTGGCCATGTTGTTGTTTCTTGCGTCCTGCCAGTCGCCACCAGGCGCGGCCGTGCCGGCGGCTCATCTCCCCGAGGGCAGCGTCGCGCCCGGCACGCAGCCGGGGGCGGATTTCACCGTCCGACTTTCCCCGGAAGCGCTAGCCAAGGCTCAGATCGTCTGGTCGCCCGCGGTCTCGCGCACGATTCCGCGAACATTGCGAGCGCCGGGCCGCGTCACCGTTAACGAAGATCGCGTCTGGCGGGTGGGCGCCATTACGGAAGGGCGTGTGGTGGAGATGAACTCAAGCGCGGACGACGTAGTCCGGCCCGGGCAGGTTCTAGCGCGCTTGCAAAGCCAAGCGGTTCACGACCGCCGGGCGAGCTACGCCGAGGCGAACAATAATTTAGCCACGCTGGAGACGCGCCGCACGTTTCTGACCGCTCAGGCCGCGCGCGCCAGGCGGCTCTTCGACCTCAAGGCGGCCTCTCAGCAGCAGGTGCAGGAGGCAGAAGCGGAATTGCACAATGTCGAGGGGCTCATCGCGAATGCAAAGGCGGAGCGGGAGCGCCAGCGCGTCTATCTCGAAGAATTTCTGCGGGTGTCCGTTCGCGAATCGGAGGCCGGCGGAGGTGCGGTGGCCGCTCAGCGCATATCCGACTTGGTCCCCGTGACGGCATCCGCCGTGGGTACGATCATCGCGCGTTCCGTCGCACCAGATTCGGTGGTGCAGGCCGGACAAGCCATTTATGTGATTAGCGATCTCTCCAGTGTCTGGATGATCGCGGAGGTTCAGCAGCGGCACCTTGCGCGGATCCGGCCGGGAATGCCAGTCTCCATCCACCCGCAGGCATTCCCTGATGAATCCTTTCCGGGACGCGTGATCCGAATTGGCTCTGAATTGAACGCCCTGACGCGTACCATCGGCGTGCGTATCGAGGCGTCGAACCCTAACCTGCGGCTGCGGCCGGAAATGTACGCCGACGCGGAGATCGCGATCGACAGCACCGAGGAGGGCATATTCCTGAAGCAGGACGCCATTCAGGATCTGCGCGGCCAGCACATTGTGTTTGTGAGGACCGGCGAAGGAGAGTTCGCACTCCGTCCCGTGGAACTCGGCGCCTCGACGAACGGGTTGCGGCGTATCCTCCGCGGCGTGTCGCCGGGCGACGAGGTTGTTGTCGAGGGAAGTTTTCTTCTTAAGTCGAAATTACTCGAGGCGTCGCTGGCGGAGTAGGAGAACCCATGCTCGAACGCCTTGTCCGTTTCCATCTGGAAAACCGCTGGCTTGTGCTGGTGGGCTTGCTGGTTTTCATCGGCGTCGGAATCCGCGCCCTGAACGAGGTTGCCATAGAGGCTTTCCCGGATCTCACGCCAAACCAGGTCACCATCGTCACTTCCGCTCCCGCCATGGCTCCGGACGAAGTGGCCGATCTTGTCACGTATCCCATGGAATCGGCGGTAATGGGCCTCACGCATGCCGAGGGTGTGCGCTCTATCTCCAAGCTGGGCCTCTCGATGGTAACCATTGTTTTTGACGATTCGGTGAATATTTACTTCGCCCGGCAGATTGTCAATGAGCGCATCCAGGAAGCGAAAAGCCGCATGCCGCCCGGCCTGGAGCCGACACTGGGTCCGGTGGCCACCGCGTTCGGCGAAGTCTATCAATACACGGTTGAGGGCGAAGGCCGTTCCACGATGGATCTCAAGACCATCCACGAGTGGATGGTGAAAAACCAGCTTCGCGGCATCGCGGGCGTGAATGAGGTGAATACGTGGGGCGGGGAGACGCAGCAGTATCAGATCGTCATCGATCCGGTGCGGCTGCAAGCCTACGGGCTCACGCTCGGCGATGTATACCGTCGCATTGCCGCCAATAACGAAAACTTCGGCGGCGGTTACATTGAGCACGCCTTTGAACAATACACGGTTCGGGGGCTTGGGCGCGCCCGCGGTATTCAGGACCTTGAGAACATTGTGCTGCTCTCCTCTCGCGGGAGTTCGGTGGCGGTGAAGGATGTCGGCGCGGTGGAGATTGGCCCCATGCCCAGACAAGGAGCGGTGACGCGCGATGGTCTCGGAGAGCGTGTCTCCGGCATGGTGATCATGCTCAAGGGCGAAAACGGCAAACGGGTTATCGAACGCGTGAAGGAAAAGATTGCCGGCTTGCACCTCCCCGAAGGGGTGAGCCTGCGCCCGTTCTACGACCAGTCGGCGGTAATCGATTCCACCATCGCCACTGTCCGGCGCAACCTGCTTGAAGGCGGCTTACTGGTGGTGGCGATCCTGTTGCTTTTCCTTGGGAATGTGCGGGCCGGCTTGATCGTCGCCGCGGTCATCCCGTTCTCGCTGCTGTTCGGCTTTATCGGGATGATGGCGTTCGGCATCAGCGCCAATCTGATGAGCCTCGGCGCCATCGATTTCGGCATGATGGTGGATGGCTCCGTCGTCATGATGGAGAACGCGGTGCGGCATCTGCGGCGCGATCCAGGGGATCCAGAGTTTGACGCTGTGCAAATCGTGCGCGGCACATCCACGGAAGTAGCGCGGCCGATCGTCTTCGCCGTCGCCATTATCATCGCGGTCTATCTGCCCATTCTGACCCTGGAAGGGCTCGAAGGCCGCATGTTCCGCCCCATGGCTATCACGGTTTGCAGCGCCCTGCTCGGCTCTCTGATTCTGGCCCTTACAGTGATTCCAGCAGCCGCTAGTATCTTCCTAAGGCACGGTGTGAAGGAACACGCGGAACATCGCTTTGACCGTGTGCGAACAGCCTACCGTCGCATCCTTCAATGGGCGTTTGCATACCGCGCGCTGGTTCTGAGTCTGGCTCTTGTGATCCTCATTGTCGCGGTCGCCTCACTGGGCTTTATAGGCACAGAGTTCATGCCGCGTCTCGACGAGGGTTCCATTCTCTTGCAGACGCTGAAACTGCCGGGAATTTCACTTTCGGAATCGGTGAAATTGAGCGGGCAGGTCGAAACTGTAATGCGTGAATTTCCTGAGGTGGCCAGCGTCGTCAGC
>CAZXBZ010000158.1:3630-8031 GCA_964639135.1 uncultured Solibacteraceae bacterium
CTAGATTGGCCGGCCCGACTTCGCCACCGAAGCGATGGGCATCTACGAGGCGGACGTCTACATCCTGCTCAAACCCCGGGGGGAGTGGACGACGGCGCGCACCAAGGACGGTTTGATCCGCGCGATGGAGCGAAAGCTCAAGGTGATTAGCGGGGTTCACTTCAACTTCACGCAGCCGATGGCCATGCGTCTCGATGAGACGGTTTCCGGCACTAAGGGAGATGTCGCCTTGAAAATTTTTGGCGATGACGCGGCGACTCTTGAACAGCTCGCTGAGCGTGCCCTGCGGATTGTCAACGGCGTTCATGGCGCAGCGGACGCGCAAAAGGAAGTGATCTCAGGGGTAGCGGAACTCCGCATCCTCGCGAACCGTGCGGCCCTTGCGCGCTACGGTATGAACGTCGATGATCTCCGTCTGGTGATGGATTCCGCCATCAGCGGCAGCACCGTATCCGAGTTCGTCGATGGCCGGCGCCGATTCGACATTGTGCTACGGCTGCCGAAGCACTACCGCGATTCGCCCCAAAGCCTGGAGCAGATCCTGCTGACGGCACCGGGGGGAGAGCGTGTCGCTCTCGCCGATGTCGCGGATGTCGAACTTACCCGCGGTCCCGAGGTGGTGGCTCGTGAGAATGGAAACCGCCGGATTGTGGTGCAGACGAACGTGCGCGGGCGTGACATGGGAAGTTTTGTCGCCGAGGCTCAGGATAAGATCAATGCGGGTTTGGCGCTGCCACCCGGCTACTCGCTCGAATGGGGGGGCCAGTTCGAAAACCAGAAGCGCGCCATGAGTCGCCTCGCCATCGTGGTTCCTGTCTCGATCCTCATCATCTTCTCGCTGCTATTTGCGATGTTCCACTCCACACGCTACTCGCTTCTCATTCTGCTGAACGTGCCGTTTGCTCTGGTGGGCGGTATCGCGGCTTTGTGGGTACGGGGATTGAATCTGAATGTCTCGGCCGTCATCGGAATGCTGGCGCTCTTCGGCGTCGCGGTTCTGAATGGGGTAGTTCTGGTGAGTTATATCAACCAACTGCGGGAGCGCGGGAAGCCGATGATGCAGGCAATCCTCGATGGATGCTCGGTGCGCCTGCGCCCGGTGCTGATGACGGCGCTTGTCGCCAGCCTCGGATTTGTCCCGATGGCGCTTTCGACATCCCCTGGCGCGGAAGTGCAGCGCCCCCTCGCCACCGTGGTGATTGGTGGTTTGATTTCGGCCACCATCCTCACCCTCGTGCTGCTGCCAATTCTCTATCCGTGGTTCGACGCCAAAGAAAATCAACAGATTTCAGGGTAAAAAGCGCGGAGGTGGACACCGAGCCGGCAGCTACTGCAGACCAGAGTAGTTGCTCTGGTTGCTGACGAGTTCGTCGAAAATGGCCAGCACCTGCTTTCGGTATTGCACCATTTGCCGGACGCTGTCCTGGAACATGTCTTCCCGGTAGGCGTTATGGTTCGTCCAGCGCTCCGTCAGCGACTTCGGGACATCGATATCCTGCCTCAACCGCTCGGCCGAGTGGCCGCGCAGAAAAAGCCCATAGAACATCGCGGCCTCCTTGTGGGGAGCGTTGATATCGAACTCGTCCGAGACGCGTGTATTCTTTCCGTTCAACATCGAAGACAACTCTTGTTTCGCTACCGTTGTATACCCTTCAGAGCGCTGCCGGTCATGAGAACTTTGAAGCGGCGTCATGGCCCGTTCCGAGCCGCAAAATGTAGTATAAGTGCGTCCCGAGGCTTCGGGCAACACTGTTCTTGCCGTGTGCGTGGCGCTTTGGCCCCGGTTCAATCGTTCGCGATACTTCGGCGATAGGAGCCGTGTGCAGCCACCGTGCGGGATCGCTGAAATCATAGGACGCTAGGAGGCTTCCGCCGGGTTTCGTATTTTCTTCATTCGCAATCGCGCCCAATCGGCGAACAGATCCGGGTTTTCGAGCCACGTGCGCAACCACAGGAATTTCTCCCGCATTGACTCGCGTTTCTCCGCGGCCACCTTCGGATTTCGGAGCACCGCCTCGGCCTTCCGCCGGCCCTCGATCACGCGCTTCCGGGCGGGCGTTATCGGCTGCTCCGGCCGCCCGCCAATGCTGGCGCGGTGGCACGCGGCAAGGGCGGCAAGGCTGCGGCACAGATCTTCGAGCGTGTCAAAACGTACGCCCTCCACCAGCGGATCGAGCGGCAGCCCGGTCTCGAAGAGATCGTGCCGCAGCGTGCTTTCCGCCACCGAGGGAAACGCCCGCCGCAGCTCGTCCCAGGCGGCAAGATCCACCACGCTCCATCGGCGGCTCGCGGCAATCTCCGCGATGCCGGCGAGTCTCAACTGGCGGGATGTTGCCTGTTTAGCGGTTCGCGGCTCCATTGCTCCTGGCCTTGATCGTGTCGCGGTAGCGGGTCACATTCGTCGTATGGCCGGCCAGATCTTCTGAAAATCGATGTTCACCGCTGCCGTCGCCTTTCGCCACGAAGAACAGATAGTTTGTTTGAGCCGGGCGCAGAGCGGCTTGCAGCGCGGCGAATCCTGGATTGGCGATCGGGCCCGGCGGCAGCCCGGTGCGCTGGTAGGTATTGTAGTCGTGGATGCGGTTGAGGTCGGACCGGTAGATTGTTCCCCGGTACTTGCCCTCGAGCAGCGCCGCATAGATCACCGTGGGGTCGCAATCGAGGCGCATGCCTTCGCGAAGCCGGTTCGAGTAGACCGAGGCCACCAGGGGCCGCTCGGCATCGACGCTCGTTTCCTTCTCAACGAGCGAGGCGAGCGTGACGATGCGCTGGACGTCGCCGGTTCCGCCGAGAGCTTTCCATTGCTTCCGAAACTCATTCGTGAGCCGCGCGCCAATCTCGGCGGCCGTGGCCTTGCGGCGGAATTGATACGTGCTCGGGAAGAGGTACCCCTCGAGTGTGCGGGCTTCGGGAGCCAGGTCCCGAACCGGCCCGGCGTCTCTCGCGTACGCCAGAAAGTCACGGGCGTTCGGCAGACCGGCCGACGCCACTAAATCTGAAATCTCGAAGATATTCATCCCTTCCGGGATGCGCAGTGTCACGTGGTAGACGTCGCCCCGGCGCAGCCGGCCGAAAACATCGAGCACGGATGCCGGCTTTTCGAACCTGTACTCGCCCGCCTGGAGGCTCGCGCGAGGGCGCAGGTAACGGACGATCTGGAAATATACGCCGTCCTCTATCACGCCGGCTTCGTGAAGCCTGGAGGCGATGGCGGACGTGTTCATGCCGCGCTCGATCTCGACAAATACCCCTTCGTCCGGGAATCCCCGGTAAGGCGTATGCACCCGCCACCATAGGTAAACCGTGAGCGCACTGAACGCCACGGCCAGCGCGAGCAGCCTCATCAGTATCCGGAAGCAGGACCGGCCCGGTATCATCATTCGTCTATATCCATATCCGTTGCGTCATGCCGGTTCCACCGGCGGCGCCGCCCGTGCCGCGGAGAAGCGGGGAGGGGAAGCGATGGCTCGGGGACGTCCTCCGAATCCAGTGCATCGTCGGAAAAATCGCCGGGCTCCGCCCCTTCCTCCGGCACGAGACCCGGAAGGCCCGCGTCAAGGTAGCTCTGGAGTAGCAGCACCGCCGCCAGACGGTCCACCCGCCCCTTCATCCCCAGCCGCCGCTTGCCGGGGGCAGCGCTGCTTCGCTCGAGTTTCAGCACCCGCTCGGCCTCGACCGAAGTGAAGCGCTCATCCCAGTAGACTACGGGCAATCCGGTGCGCTCGCTTAGCTTGGTTCCAAATTCCCGGACCCATCCCGCCTGGCGGGCTTCAAGTCCGCTCAACGATTTCGGGAGCCCCATGAGGATCGCGGAGACCGATAATCTGCGTGCTTCGAGATGAATTGCCAGCAGATCCGCTCGAAGGTTCACCCGGTTATAGGTCTGGAGCCCCTGCGCGGTAATCCCCAGAGGGTCGCTTACGGCTAACCCGATCCGCTTTTTTCCTAAATCAAGCGCCAGCAAGCGAAAAAGCATGTCGTTCCATTGTCGCTTGGCGTAAGCCGTCCGCGATCCCTCTCGTCCTCACGGGCGCGGGAGCAGCGAGAGCACCGCTTTTGTGGGGCTTGGGATGACGTGCGCGGCGATCAGTTTACCGAGGCCGTCCACTTTTGCCTTGCCGGCTTCAATCGCCGCGGTAACGGCCGCGACATCGCCCTTGATCACCACCGTAATGTAGCCGCCCCCCAGCTTTTCTCGGGCCAGCACTTCCACATTCGCCGTCTTACAGGCTGTATCGATCGCCTCGAAGATGGCGGTGAAGCCCTGTGTTTCGATAAATCCCACGGCGAATCCGGCTTGTTCCCCCATCCTTCAATGCGTGCAGAACCCAAGCTCTCAAGCATTTAAAATATATTTTTGAGTTGAAAAAATATATATGGAGGAACACTACCTCCGAGTCT
>CAZXBZ010000159.1:0-8002 GCA_964639135.1 uncultured Solibacteraceae bacterium
CAATGCGCCGCAACTCATCATAAACGATGGGGGTAAGCTGATCGAGGGCGTTTGAATCGCCGGAACTCCATCGCTCAAGCAGGGTAGTGACGTCAGCGGTCGACATAGACTTGTCGTTCAGTCCTCCCTCGTCTGGCGCTTGTGAAAAATTCTGAAAGATCGGTTGTACAGTTTGGACGAAGATACAATTTGGCCGCCACGGACAGTTGACGCGCCAAGTCCAGCATTCAATTTCCGAAGTACGGCGGGGGCCAGCTTCGTACGGGTTTCTACACTATATCATTGAGTACTAGTAGTCATCGGAAGAATATGCATTATGAGAATTAAGTATCAGGAAATTAAATAATAATTCTGAATCTGTATTTCGAAACCGTCATCCCGATACCCGTCCATCGAGAACGATCGGCAACAAATCCGGCAGGCTGTCGATAAGAAAATCGGGAGCGGGGTCGGCCAGCGTCTCGGGTTGAAAACCGAAGGTGACGCCACAACCGAGACAACCGGCGTTGCGCGCGGTCTGGATATCCACGGTACTATCGCCAACCATCAGGGTCTCGGATGGAGAGGCACCCGCTTCTTCCATCAGCCGCAGAAGTCCTTCCGGATCGGGTTTCTTGGAATCAAAGGAACCGCCGCCATAGATTTGCAGGAATGAACTGCTCAGGCCTAGCCCAGTGAGGATCTCTTTACTGATGCGCACGGGTTTGTTTGTCAGGATCGCCTGCGCGACTCCTCCTTCGGCGAGAGCCCGGATGACCTCTCGCGCGCCGGGATAGAGCACCGTGTGGTCCAGGGAATGATCCCGGTAATACACGATGAAGTAGCGAAGCGCCTCGTCCATCTCCCGCGGGTCGAAATCCGGACCCATGGCCCGTTCGATCAGCGCCGCGGCGCCATCGCCGGTAAAGGATTCAACAATGTGGCCGTCGAGCTCGCTCATGGAGTAGTGCCGCCGTGTTGCGTTCACGGAAACGATCAGATCTTTTCTCGAATCGATTAACGTGCCGTCAAGGTCGAAGACGACGAGCTTGGGGGTCGGTGGAATCATAGTCACGGTCTGGGGAATGGTCCTTTCATCGAGCCGGGCCGGCCAGGAGAGTGCGTCATCGCGGTGAGGGCCGCTTTCCCGCCGCTGGGCGTTCCTTGGACGCGGGAGCGCCCTGGACGGGAGCCGCCGGTCCGCCTTCTTGCGTGCCGGGAAGCGAGACGCCGCCCTTCCAGTTTTGTTCGATCACCTTTGCGTTGCGCGCCATGGCCGCTTTCACCTCCGCGGGCGCCAGTGCGGCCAGCAGGTTGGCGACCGATAACACGTAGGGCGCGGTGACGGAACCGTTCAGCGCCGCTGGCGGACCTGCTGGCGTGAACGCCAGCAGGGCAAACAAAATCACCGCGCAAAACAGCACACCCTTTAGGGAGCCGAAGGCAGCGCCGGCCAGCCGGTCGAACAGGCTCAAGCCGGTGAGTTCCATGGCTTTTGCCGCCATGCTCCCCATGAAGCCGCCGATAATCACAACGCCAAGAAAGATCAGACCGAAAGCCGCCATGCGCGCGATATCGGGCGAGGACACGTATTGCATGAGAAACGCGGCCACCGCGCCATGGAACCACAACCCCGCGAGCACGCCGGCCACCAAGGAAACCAAGCCGGCCAATTCGCGCGTGAAGCCGCGGATCAGGCTGGCCACCACGCTCACGCCGATGATCGCGAGCAGCACGAAGTCGAGATAATTGAGCCGGTCGACCCACTCCATCGTCAAGCCCCGTTAGAGAGTCTTTCCCGTCAGAAGGCGGTATGCCTCCCGGTATTTCTCGCTGGTTTTCGCGGCAACCTCGCCGGGAAGGGCGGGCGCCGGATCCGTTTTGTCCCAATCGAGGGTCTCGAGGTAATCGCGGACGTATTGTTTGTCGTAAGAAGGCTGAGGCCCGCCAGGCCGCCACAAATCCTTCGGCCAGAAGCGGGAGGAATCGGGTGTCAGCACTTCATCCGCCAGCACGATCTCGTCGTCGATCAGCCCGAATTCGAACTTTGTATCAGCAATCAGGATGCCACGTTCTTCCGCGTAAGCGGCGGCCTTTGTATAAATTTCAAGAGTAAGCCGCCGCAACTGCCGCAGGAATCCCGCCGGAACGTACTGGGTAGCCTCTTCGAAGCTCACATTGATGTCGTGCCCGCTCTTGGCTTTGGTGGCCGGGGTGAATATCGCTTCCGGCAGCCGTCCGCTCTCCTCGAGCCCTGGCGGCAGAGGGATGCCGCAAACACTGTGATTCGCGCGGTACTCCTTCCAGCCCGACCCGGAGATGTAGCCTCGCGCCACGCACTCCACGGAGAACATCGCGGCCTTGCGCACCAGCATGGACCGGCCCTCGATCTGGTCGCGATACGGGTGGAGAACAGCCGGGAAGTCGGAGACTTCCACGCTCACCAGATGGTTGCGCACCACGTCGGCGAACCGTTCGAACCAGAAGACGGACATTTGCGTGAGCACACGCCCCTTATCGGGGATCGGCGTGGGGAGCACACAATCGAAGGCGGAGAGCCTGTCGGTGGCAACCAGCAACAGATGCTCGCCTAAGTCATAGATATCCCGTACTTTCCCGCGCGCCACCAGCGGGATATCTCCGAGATGGGTGCGCGAAATGGCGCCGTTGGGATGTCGTGGAGCTGCGTTGGTCATCGAGGTGGTGCTCTTATCGATTCTACTGGACGCCACCAGCGGCGCGCGGCAAAGCAAGAATTATGAATACGCACCGTGCGCGAGCGGCCTCGGCGCGCGCGGGAAGGTGTTCGGGGGAAACGCCTTGGAGGCGGTTCGCGCCGCCGCGCCCTCCGGAGCAGGATTACGTTGCCGGCGCGAGCTTCCTCACCGCGTTTCTTCGTGGGGTGCTTGCCGTGGAAAGCGGCAGCCAATTCGCGAAGCGCGCGGCGGGTACGGGGTGCGCGATGAGGCGGCCTTGCGCCTCATCGCAATCGTTCTTGGACAGATACCGGAGTTGTTCCGGACTTTTTTCTACCGCATGGTTCGGGGTGGCGGCGGTGGTGCGCCGGTATCCCGGGTTTTCATCTGATCCAGCACCGTGAGTGCGGTTGCCACCAGGGAACCGGCATCGGCCAGATTCGAGGGCAGCACGACGGTATTCGAGGTCTTGGCGATATGCCCGAGCTGCGTGATGTACTGCTCGGCGACGCGAAGATTCACGGCGTCATGGCCGCCGGGCGCCTGGATCGCCTGGGCGATGCTTCGAATGCCCTCGGCGGTTGCGTTCGCGATCGTCAGAATCGCCTGTCCCTGGCCTTCGGCTTCGTTGATCTGCTGCTGGCGCTTGGCTTCGGAGTTCTTGATGGTTTCCTGCTTTACGCCCTCGGCCGTGTTGATCTTCGAATCCCGCACGCCCTCCGATTGCAGGATGGCCGCCCGTTTTTCCCGCTCGGCGCGCATCTGTTTTTCCATCGCCGTCAGGACATCTTGCGGAGGCGTGATGTTCTTGATTTCGTAACGCAGCACTTTTACGCCCCACGGGTCGGAGGCCACGTCGAGTTCGCTCACCACCGCTGCGTTGATCGAGGTGCGTTCCTCGAAGGTTTTATCGAGCGGGATCTTGCCGATCTCGCTGCGAAGCGCCGTCTGCGCAAGCTGGGTGATGGCGAAAATGTAGTTCGCGATACCGTAGCTCGCGCGTTCCGGATCCACCACCTTCAGGTAGATCACGCCGTCCACGCCCACTTGTACGTTATCGTTCGTAATGCAGATTTGCTCGGGAATGTCGATCGCGGTCTCCTTGAGCGTATGCCGGTACCGGACGACATCGAAGAAAGGTGTGAGCGTGTGAAAGCCGGCTTGCAGAGTCCCGGCATATTTCCCCAGCCTCTCAACGACATACGCGCTCTGCTGAGGCACCACGATGACACTTTTGGCGATCACCACCACGCCCAGGAGCACGACGACGAACGCCACAATCAGCAACAATACTTCCATAAGTTTCTCCCGTTCCTTCCAGCTTTTCCGCCGGGTTCGCCACCACGGCGCATAGGGTTCAAATTGATCCGCCGGTCTTATCCTCGAGTTCGAGCGCCCGCACCACCAGCGTGATCCCTTCCAGCTTTTCCACTCGCACTCGCTGATCCTTGTCGATACGAGACGGATTGGGGTTGCGCGCATTCCAGGGACTGCCGCGCAGCATCACCTTCCCCGCGCCGTGGGCGGGACTCTCACCGGCCGCGGTGGCGATTTCGCCTACCAGGCTATCGACGGGCCGGGTGGGGGTATCGCGATGCAGCAGGTTGCGCAGCCGGTCGCGCAGGGTGAGCAGCGTCACCAGCGCCACCAGGACAAACACCACCGATTGGGAAATGGCGCCGGGCGTGAGGCCGAGCGCCGTGGTTACCGCGGCGGCGAGCGCGCCTACGCCGAAAAACATCAGAAAGAAGTCCGTTGGCATCAGCGCCTCGCCCACAATCAGCAGCAGGCCAAGCACCAGCCAGATCCACCACCCCAGCGCCATTGTCACTTCCATTCGTGCCTCCAATTCGCTCGCCCGCGGATTCGCTTCGCTTCCAGTTCCATGGTGGAGTCAGACTAGGACTATACCGAAAGTTGCTTCCCAGCGCAGCAGAGCCCGGTACGAAAATGAGCCCAGTACAAAAATGAGACTGGCCGGGCGCCGCCCGTGCATGCAAGCGCCGGTTCGCGCTCCTGGTTTCCCGCGCGTTCGCACTCTGGGACGCGGTACACTAGCGAGCGATGGCCCGGTGAAAGCGCGCGGGTGTTCGAGGGAAGGGGAAACCACAATGGCCAGACAGCAAGAGCGCGGCATGGATCGCCGCCGATGGTTGCGAGACTCCGCTGGAATCCTGGCGGGTTCAGCCTCCGGGGCGCTCCTGCTGAATTCCCTCGGGTGCGGCACCACGCCATCGAAACCCGCCGAACCCGCTCCGCCGCCGGAACCTGTCTCGGCGCTCAAGGCTTTCACCTCCGCTTACGGCAGGGTGCGCGGCCGCGGCGGTGAATTGGAGGTTCTTTCCATCTCCAATCTGAACCTGGAGACCGTGAAATCGAAGGAAGGCAAATCGGGCGTATGGCAGTTTCAGTTTGTCTCACCGGCGCAGAAGGCCGTCTATAACGTCCGTTTCGCGGTGGTGGATGAACTGCCAAGTTTCCGCGAGGGCGCCTGGGATAGCGGCAGCCAGAGCTGGGATCCGCGAGGGATGCGCGCGAAGCCTTTTCCGGTTGCGGCTCTTCGCTGCGATTCCACAACCGCTTACGAGATCGCCGTCAAGGAGGCGAAGGACTTTCTGGAGAAAAATCCCGATCTGCCGGTGAATTTCATTTGTGAAGAAACCGACGCCTACCAGTTGCCCACCTGGAGGGTCTATTGGGGGTCTTCCGTGAGCACGGCGGTCTACTCCGTCTACGTCGACGCGAACCAGTCGAAATTTCTCAAGAAGGGCAAGGGTTAACCGTTTGGCCGCGAGTTAGCGCGTCTCGCGGATCTCGGTCTGCATCCGGTCCAGTTCACGGATGCGCAGCAGCAGCCCCTTGCGCTGCTCCAACTCTCGCGCGGTTTTCGGAAAGGACGCAGCCACCAGGCGGCGGACGCTGGCCCCAGGCGCGATCCGTTCCCGGGGCGTAAGCGGCTGCGCGCAATCCTGGTTCAGCGAGGCCATGTGCCGGCAGAGGGTTTGCGCGTCCCTCACGGCGACGGCGGCCCCGAGGAGCGGCCCGGAATCATCGGGAATCTCCAGTTCCGCTTCCCTAACGATGTAAGGGACGCTGGCCGTGTTCGTGATATCGAATTCGGCCACCAGCACATTCCGCCCAGACCCGGTCTCCACGACTCGCACGCGCGTGATAACGCCGTCGAGCTTCATATAGCGTCCGCAGCCCGCGAGGATCAAAAAGAGCAGCATGGCGGCGAGCAGGGCTCTCCCGCCGCGGTGCCGGAGATCGGAGAGGTGCGCCATGGCCAGAACTCCTCAAGCGGAAGTCTATCGCGTTGCGTGGCGGTCATCCAACTCGCGCCTGCACCGAGGAGCGTAACACCTGGCCGGGCGCCCTAGAAGTTCTCCCAGACGCAGGCCGGGAAGCGGCGCAATACGGAAAAGCCCAGGCGGGAGTAGAGCCTCACCGCACCGTCGTTCGCCGCCGTAACCGTGAGGGTAATACGGCGGCAGCCCGTTTCCGCGAGCCGCGCCATGGTTCGTCCGATCAGATACCGGCCCAGATGGCGGCCGCGCGCCTTGGGATGCGTGCACACCTGGGTGATGTGGCCCACGCCTTCGCTGACGACGCTCGCGAGACAGGCGGCCAGGAGATTTCCACTGCCCGCCTCGACGGCGACAAAGCTGGCGTCGCCGGCAAAGCTTCCGCACCCTGGGTACTGAATGATGTTGTAGAGAAAACGGCGTGCCCCTTCCGCGGTTCGGTATTGGTCGTTGATTTGCGAATCGAGATGGCCGCGATAGGCGTTCTCGATCAGATACGCCGCGCGATCCTGGTAACGTTCATGCCATGGTTCCACCCGCAACGCGGGGTCTCGCGGCGGCGGATTCTCTTCCTGAGCGGGCAGGGGGAGCGAGACGCCCATGAACAGGCGTTCATACACTTCCACGTGGTTCGAGAGCGGCAGCGGGCCCAGCGGCAAAGGGTGCAGCATCAACTGCGCCTCCACGCGCCGCACGCCGGGCCGCCGCCGGATCGCCTCGAGCGTCGCCTCGAGCAGCCAATGCTCATTTTCCTCGTTGCGATAGGGCTCCGAGACGAAAAGGCAGCCGAGCAGAGCCTTGCGGTCTTCGCACACGAAATAGGTGTATCCCACCGCCGACTCCCGGCCGTGGAGCACCACTCCGTTAAGCGCCCTGGTGTCGATGAACTGGCCGATGAGCGCCGAGGAGGTTGTGTAGTCCCAATACAGGCTATCGTGCCACGCGCCGGCTTCTTCTTGAAGTAGCGGCGCCATTTCCTTGAGGCGGAATTGGGGAAGGTCGAAGATTTCCAAACCGCTTTCGCGGCCGGTACCCGGCATGCTCTGATTATAGTGGCGTCGCCACGCCATCCCACTTTCTATCTCGTCATCGCATCCGGAAGGGCGGCCGCCGAAGCCCCGGCCGCTCGCGCGGAGTGACCCGTGTCGGTCACTCCCCCATGACGTGCAATTCGATGCTTCGCGTATGCGGAGCGTGCCGGTGCTCAAAGAGATAGATGCCCTGCCAGACGCCGAGCGCCATGGCGCCGCCTCGAACCGGGATTGAGAGAGAAACCGGCAGCATCGCGGCCTTTACGTGCGCGGGCATATCGTCCGGGCCCTCGATGGTGTGAATGAACAGAGGGTCGCCGTCCGGGACCAGCCGGCGGAAGAAGGCCGTCAGATCTCGCTGCACGTCGGGGTCCGCGTTTTCCTGGATGACGAGCGATGCCGAGGTGTGCCGTATAAAAACCGTCAGGAGCCCGCGTTCGATGCCGGTCTCCCCGAGCCATGCCGCTACCTGGCTGGTGAATTCGTAGAGGCTGGGCCCGTGTGTGTGAATGTGGAGCGTGTGAAGATTCTGTTTCATTTCCCTGCTTTGGTGTCTTGATTGCCGCCGCCCGTTGCCGCCATAGCGTTGATTCGAGCATACGCTAGGGATTGTACGAGATCGGGGCCGCCGCTCGCGCGAAATGAGACGGCCGGCGGTTAAGTTTCGCCCGGTTCTCCCTCGCTGGTTACGGTTTTCGTGTCGCATGCCCGCTCGTGATGCGGATAACCTAATCAGTATGCCCGCTCGTTCCATCAAGTTTGTTCGCTTTTCCACCGGAATCGGCTCTTCGTATGGGATCTGGCACAAGGAAGGGATCCAAACGATCGCCGGTACGCCGTTCATGGACTGGCGGCCGACCGACGAGTGGTATCAACCGGACGATGTCGATTTTCTGGTGCCCTGCCAGCCCACCAAGATCCTCGCCATCGGGCGGACCTTCAAGAGCCACCTGCACGGACGGCCACGGCCCGACGTCCCGGAGTTCTTCTA
>CAZXBZ010000160.1:0-7977 GCA_964639135.1 uncultured Solibacteraceae bacterium
CGTTCGTGTATGTCATCCTCTCGGCGTTGCGGATGACGCCCTCGGCGAAACGATGATGAATGGTGTTTCCCTGGTGATCGATCTCGAGGGCCACGGAGAGCACCAGACGATCTTCACCCGGGAGCAACGAGCAGATCCCCTCCGAAAGTTCGACGGGAAGCATGGGAACAGCGCGATCCGGAAAATACACGCTGGTTCCGCGGAGGGCGGCCTCATGGTCAATCGGCGTGCCCGGCCGCACGTAATGGCTGACGTCGGCAATATGCACCTGAAGTTCGAAGTTGCCGTTTTCAAGAGTTTCAACGAGCACCGCGTCATCGAAATCGCGAGCGGTTTCCCCGTCGATGGTGACAATCGGAAGGTCACGGAAATCTTCGCGGCGAGCCAATTCCAGCGCATGAATTTCACGCGGCGTCTCCGTTGCCTGCGCGATGACTTCCGGAGGGAAGACGTGACGGAGATGGTGCTTACGGATGACGATCTCGACATCCACGCCGAAATCGTCTGGATAGCCGAGAATCTCGATCACGCGGCCGACGGGAGGCTCGCCTCTTTCGGGGAAGTCGAGGATTTCCACGGTAACGATGACGCCGTCCATTTCTTCGAGGGAGAGCGTGTTGCGCGGAGGCGCGCCGAGGCGGTGGGCCGGTGCGTCGATGGACGGCTGCTCCAGGCCGGCGGGGATGAGGACGCGCTGACGGATGCGGGAGTCGTGCGGAATGACGTAATTCGGCCGGGGCGCGGCCCGTGAACCGGTATTGCGGTGATCCACGCGGAATTCACCTACGAGCGTGAGGTGGGCACGCTTGAGAATCCGGATGATCTCGCCATGGGCGCGGCCGTCGCGCTCGATACGGGCGATGCGCGCCAGCACGCGGTCTCCGTGCATGGCGTCGCCAATCGCTTCGGGGTCGAGATAGAGATCGCCGCGCAGACCCTCGACCGCCTGGTCCGGCGTGACGAAGCCATAACCGTCCCGGTGCAAGTCGAGACGTCCGGCGAGAAACTCCCCGCTCGCGGAGGCCAGCGCGAAATGGCCGGTCTTCCACTCGATGAGGTCGCCGCGCTCCACGAGGTGGTTCAGCACTCCGTCGAGTTTTGCCTTATCCGCTCCCCTGGCGGCGAACTCCTTGACGAGCTGTTTATAAGTGGCCCGGGCGTGTGGCAGTTTCTGGAAATGGGAGATGAGGATGCCGCTGGCGATTTCCGGGCGCTTGGCCATGAGCCGAGGATAGCAGGTGAGGCCCCGGGGTGGATTCCGGAGTGAAACACGCCTCGGCCAGGCAGCGAATTTAGTTGTAGGAAGTAGATTGTATGCGAGAGGGCTAAAGTTTCCGCTTGAGGCTCCGATTCACTGGGGAGAAGCGTCATGTCGAAGGTGGATAGCAAACTATTCGGGGCCCTTCGCTTCGAGGACGACCAGATTATCCATGTGCGGTCCGGGTTGCCCGGTCTGCGGCACACGGATCGGCTGTTGCCGGTGAGCCAGCAGGCCATAGAGCCGTTCCTGTTCTTTCAATCGATCGATGATCCGTCACTGGCCTTGCTCGCGGTTCCACTGGCCGTAGCCAAGCGCGATTTCAAGCTGTATTTGAGCACCGAAGACCGAAAGGAGATCGATTTCGGCACCGGCGAGATCGAACAGAATCAAGCGGATATTGGAGCGTTCGCACTTGTTTCCGTGGGGGAGGATCGCGTTCCGACGGCAAATCTCCTGGCGCCTCTTGTAATCTCGTTCCGGAACAATCTGGCGGTGCAGGCGATCCAGCAGGTTCCCGAATCTTATCTGCGCTACCCGATCGAGGCTACGGTGGCGCGGGAGGCCCCGTGCTGATTACCCGACGACGCGCCGGCGAATCGCTGTTGATTGGAGACGCCATCGAGGTGGCGGTACTCGACGTAGGCCAGGGCCGAGTGAAGTTGGGGGTGAGCGCGCCGTCCGAATTGCCGGTGGATTATAAGGAATGGCGTCTGGTGAAAGAGCAGAACCGCGATGCTTCCGACGCTGTATCGACAGCGTTTGTGCAAGGAATTCTTGAAACGGGCGCGCGGCGATCGGGTGAGCCCGGTTTTGTGGTGGAAGCGCGCGGCGGCCCGGCCGCGACCGTACGAAGATCCAACCAGCTTAAGCTCGACAGTACTTAGCATTCGGGGGAAATTTCCGTGAATTTGCACGGAGCAGAGAGAAGAGCAGAGAAAGAAACAGCGGAACGAGGAGATGGCGTTTCTTGTGCCACCTGCCCGTGCAACAGGAAGTTTCTACTTTGCTCTCTTAGGAACTTCTCACGTTGCACCGACAATGCCGATGACGTCCATGTCCGGGGCGGGGAAGCAATGCTAAACTAAAAATCGCCCCTGGGGCTCGTAGCTCAGTTGGTTAGAGCGCTACCTTGACACGGTAGAGGTCGGCAGTTCGAGTCTGCCCGAGCCCACCACCTTCCCCAGATCGAACATTTTGGATTCCAGGTTCTACGCCAAAAGCGGGGGCAGATCCCAAGCCTTTCCACGGATATAACACCTGTACGCGTTGCCGGTAGTTTTTGGAGTTCCGGAAGCCATTGGCTTGCCGCCGCGGAACCTCCATTTTGGTGTGAGAGCCTTTGGTGATTCCGTTGGAACGTCCGAAGCGTTCCGCGCGGCCAGATTCCAGGAGATATGTGATTGTGAACCGGTGCGGTTTCCTGGAGGGGCAAGGCGAATGGGCCGTCTTCGCGATTCCATCTCCGAGTGATCGGGGTGTCCGCGATATCGAGAATTCCCTAGCTATCGATCCCCTAGGCTATCGGCCTCCCGGCCATCGATTTTCTCAACCATCAATTTCTCTGGCGGATGAAAGAGGTCTTGCGTCGTGCGTCAACGAGTGAGGAGGCCGGCCAGGTTGAGCCCGTGGATCAGAGATCACTACCCATGGGAGATCGTCTCCCCGGCGTGAGGAGAGAGGGCCTTGGCACGGAATGGCGGGCTGAGGATGGATATGCCAGGCGGTTCGCCATCCGCGCGCCTGGGTCTTGCGGTTTGGATTTCGTCAGCCGGTTGGCGTGGTTTGGATGGAAGATTTAGGATTCACTGAGGAAACGATGGCCGTTCGTACCCGGCCGACGTCCTCTTTCCGGGCCAGCACCAGCATCTGATCGCCTTTCTCGATCTCCGTACCTCCGCGGGGCGCGACAAAATCGTCGCCACGGCCGATCAGTACGACCAGCGCGCTCTCGGGGAGCGACAGATCCATGATGCGTTTGCCGATGGAGTGCGCCGTATCCGGTACGGAGATTTCCACGAGATCGCTGCCCAGGCGCGGAGCCGGCACGTACTCGATCGGATAGCGGTGCCTCTTCGGCAAGGGGACGTCCAGCTTCAGCCAGCGGGCGACCGGTGCGATCATGGTGCCCTGCAAGAGCACCGAGGCGATCACGGCAAAAAAGATCACATGGAAGAAGATATCCGCGTTCGCGTAACCGGCTTGGTAGGGAAATGTAGCGAGGACGATGGGCACCGCGCCACGCAGCCCCACCCAGCTCACCAGCAACTTCTGGCGGAGGCTGACGTTCGAGAGGGCCAAGCCAAGAAAAACGGCGATGGGGCGCGCGATCAGCATCAGAAACGCGGCGATCAGCAGGCCCGGAAGGGCCACGGTCATCAGCTTCGAGGGAAATACCAGGAGCCCGAGCACCAGAAACATCACAATTTGCATCAGCCAGGCGAGGCCGTCGTGAAAACGGAGAAGGCTTCGCTTATGGATGAAGTCGCCGGCCGAAAGCGTGATCCCCGCGACGTAGACCGCGAGAAATCCGTTGCCGCCCACCAGGGATGTAATGCTGAAACCAATCAGCACCAAGGCGATCGTGACAACGGCATATAAGCCATCGGCTTCGAGACGCAGCCAGTTCAGGAACGCAATGGCTACACGGCCGATTCCGTAACCACACGCCGCGCCCAGGGCCATTTGCACGACAAACGCGCCGAACTGGGAGAGAGGGGAGTACGCGGGGTTCGCGAGCAGGGTAAGGGTGGCGGTGGTGAGAAAGATGGCCATCGGGTCATTGCTGCCCGATTCGAACTCCAGCAGATAGCGGGTATCGCCTTTGAGGCCAATACGTTGCGAGCGCAGAACGGCGAAAACGGCCGCGGCATCCGTGGACGAGATGATTGCGCCCAGCAGGAAGCCATCCAGGACGGGCAGGCCGAGCACCCAACTGCTGAAGACCCCCGTAAGCAAAGCGGTGAGAAAGACGCCGAGAGTGGCGAGACTAATCCCCTGGCGGGCTACCCGCCGGATACTCCCGGAATCCGTCTCGAGCCCTCCGGAAAACAGGATAAACGCGAGGGCGATGACTCCGATGGTTTCCGCGAGGCGCGAATCGTCGAACGGAATGCCGCCGATGCCTTCCGAACCGGCGAACATGCCGATTAGCAAGAAGAAAAGCAGCGCGGGAACGCCCAGACGGGAGGACAGCCTGCTGGAGAGGATCCCGAAAAGGAGAAGCACGCCGGCGATGAGAAGAGTCTGTTCTGTTGCGATCATGCCAGCTCAATGTCAGTTTAGCCCGGCGATGTCGCGGCATGTATTGTGAACGGATGGGGAGGACGCCGCCCGGCGGCCGGTATGATGGAAGGCGGGCGGGCGAGGAGGAACGGCGATGATCAAGAGGATCCTGGTGGCATTCGGAGGAATCCGCGCCAATCCAGGGACCAATTACTGGGCCGCCGAAGTGGCCCGGCGGCTGGGGGCAACCGTGACGGTTATCCCTCTGATGGACGCCGATGCCTGGACCCGTCTGATGCCTTCGATGGTGACTTCGGGTTATGCCGCGCGGGTTTTGGAAAGCCAGCCCTGGGACATGGCGGCGGAGGGGCTGCGCCAGTTGCGGGAGCAGTGCGAGGCCGTCTACGCCGCGGCTTCGGTGGGTTGGGAACTGGTGGATCCGGGAAGTGCTCCCTGGGAATATCTGCTTTCGGAAACCCGATTCCACGATTTGCTGGTTCTTGGGCTTGACGATGCCTATGATCCGGTGATTGTTCCCAATTTTTTACGGGCGAGCGGCGTGCTGCTGGGAGACGGCGCTTCTCCCCTGCTCTCGGTGCCGCCGGCGCTGCGCGAGGTGAGCAAGGTGCTGATCGCGTTCAGCGGCACGGCGGCCTCGGCCCGCGCGCTGAAGCGCTACGTGCATTCGGAACTCTGGATGGGCGCTTCCATCGAAGTGGTCTGCCAGAACGCCGACCAGCGCGAAGCCGCGTCTTATCTCGCGCACGCGGAGCAGTACCTGACGGCACACGGCCGGGCAAACAGGATTACCGCCATCCGAGGCCGGCCAGTGGATCTGTGCCGCTACGCCATGGAGAGCGATGCCGATCTGATTGTGGCGGGGAGCAGCCACCGCAACCGGTTCGGGATCGAAATCGGCAGTGAAGTGCTGCGCGGCTTTCTTGCCCAGACGGAGTTGCCGGTTTTCGTCGCCGGCGCATGAGGGCTGGCTTCACTCCTGGCGTATTCCGGCGCACAACCCGCGGTGTGTCGAAACGCGGGAGGCGGCCCGCTTATTCCACATCGAGGGTTGCTCGAATGACCTCCAGGCGTCGCTTCGGCGTTTCTCCATCCACTTCTTCCTGTTCGAACAGATCTAGCACGCCGAGGCCCTCGACAACGCGCGCGAAAGCGGAGTAATTGCCATCGAGGGTTGGGGTATCGGCCAGCATCAGGAAGAAAGAGGTGGTGGCGGAATCGGGGTCCTCGCCATGGGCCATCGAGACGACTCCTTTTTCATGCCGCGCGTCTTCGTGGAATTCCGCTTTGAGCGTCTTGACCCAGCGATCGGCGGGATGTGCCTCGCGCGGTTCCCGATGGTAGCCCATGCCCCCTTGGAGGACGAAGCCTTTCGCGAGCCGGTGGAAGCCAGTGTGGTCATACCAGCCTTCGGCCACCAGATTGAGGAATTGACGGACGTGTTCGGGCGCCCATTCAGGCATTGTCTCCAGCTTCATTGTGCCTAGTGTGGTTTCGAGGGTGACGGTGCGCTTCAACTCCCCGGTTGTTGCATCGCGAAACCGCGCGTGACGTTTGGGCTCGATGGTGATTTGTTGAATGCGGACCGGATGGATGGCGATGCCGTTTGCATCCGCCGGGGCTTGCGAGATCTTCGCGACAACATCCAGCCCCTCGGAGATCTTGCCGAAGACTGAGTATTGTCCATCGAGCGTGGGTTGCGGGTAGACGCAGACAAAGAACTGCGCGCCATCGCTGTCGGCTTCCCCAGGCACGCGAACGGTGGATACGGTTCCCTGTTCATGCTTCAGATCGCTGAATTCGCTTTTCAGCATGCGCAGGCCGCCCGTGCCCCAGAGTTCACGCTTCGTGGCGGGATCCTTTAGCAGCGGATCTCCGCCTTGGATGATGCCGTTGAGTACAACGCGGAAAAAGGCGCCGCCGTTGTAATAGCCTTCCCTGGCGAGGCGGATGAACTGCTCCACGTGAAGGGGCGCTTTCTCCGCCTCGAAGCGGAAGCGGAAAGCGCCGAGATCCGTAACGACAACCGCTTCCAGATCTTCCACCGGCGTGGACGGTTGGGACGACAGAGGCAGGGACACAAGAAACAGAGCCACGAAGGCAGCCAAGAACCGCATGGACTCTATCCTATCCGCTCGGGCGGATGCGGTTCCTCCCTGCTCCCGGCCGCGGCTTCAGGTTCGAAGACCAGTTCCCAAAACCGCTCCATCTCGTTAAAAAGAGCTTCCAATCCGGCGTCGTCGGCGGAATAGAGACGCTTTTGCGCCTGGGACCGCACGCGAACGAGACGAGCTTTCAGGAGCACCGTGAGGTGCTGGGAAACCGCCGGCCGCGTAATGGAGAAGTGACTCGCGATTTCACCGGCGGAGGATTCGGTAAGCGCTACCATACGCAGAATCTCCCGCCGTGTTGAATCCGAGATTGCCCGCAGCGCTCGATCCATAACTGTTTGCATTTTGTAAGAGTATCCTTACCGTGGAGCGGCATGCAACTCATAATGATTCCGTACAATGAAGTGCGGATTCTTTGGGTGGGCATTGCCGCGCATTCGGCTGTGTGGTGCAATAGAGGCGTCAAGCTCCCTGATAAACCACCGAGGCACCGATGAAGACCATTGTTCGAACCGCCACCGCGCCCGCCGCTATTGGGCCGTACTCCCAAGCTACGATCAGCCAGGGGTTGGTTTTCGTAAGCGGACAGATTCCGCTGCATCCTGGAACCGGTGAACTGGTGAGCGGAGGCATTGACGAGCAAACCCGGCGCGTTCTGCTGAATCTGAAGGCTGTACTGGAAGCGGCGGGCAGTTCGATGGATCTCGTGGTGAAGACTACGGTGTACTTGAAGGACATCGCGGATTTCCCCGCGATGAACCAGGTGTACGCGGAATTTTTTGGAACTGGATTACCGGCCAGGGCGACCGTCGAGGTTTCGCGTTTACCGCGGGATGTAGCCGTCGAAATAGACGCCATCGCGGCGCTGCAAGCCTAGCCCGACCGGCGCTCCACTATCCCGCGCCGGGCCCCGAGCGCTCCGCCTGCTCCCGCGCAGGCTGTAAGAAACAGGAAGAGAAGAAGCAGGGCCAGGAAAACCATCACAAACAGTTTGGCGCCATCGCTAAAAACTTCGCGCATGAGCCGCTGCTGCTCGGGCGGTATCCCGTTCGCGCCGGAGGCGGCGATTATCTGATCGAGCTGGCCCACCAGGCTCCCGCCCGAGAATGTAAAGAACGCAAATTGAAGCGCGCCGAATACCAGAACGAGCACGAAGAGAAGCAATCCGGAAATCCACCCCAGGCGGAATCCGTTGAGCATGCCCAATGTGTGGTGGGTCCGCCTCTGGTAGAGATGAACGGCGACATAACCGCCGAACGCCAGAACGACGGCGGAGACGATGAGCGGGTTGATCGGGAGCAGCCCCGAGAACGTAATCAGCGGAAACTCGAAAACGGCGATAAAGAAGGCGATTTGAACAGCCAG
>CAZXBZ010000161.1:0-6770 GCA_964639135.1 uncultured Solibacteraceae bacterium
CGGAAAGCACTCTATTTTCAATTTGATGCAGATCCTCATCAACCCCGGCGATGAAGTGATCATACCTTCCCCCTACTGGGTGACCTACGCCGATGTCGTCTCCTACTCCCAAGGGAAGAGCGTATTCGTCGAGACCCGAGAGGCCGATGGCTTCGAGGTGACGGCGGCGATGATCGAGAAGGCCGTCACGCCGAGGACGAAGCTGGTGATCGTCAATTCGCCCAACAACCCGACCGGCGCCGTCATCCCCCAGGAAGAGTTCGCGCGCATCGTGGATGTGGCGCGGCGCAAGGGCATCTTTGTGGTGACCGACGAGTGCTACAGCCAACTGGTCTATGATGGCAAACCTTACTCGGCGGCCGCCTTCCCGGATGCCAAGGACACGGTGATCGTTTCCGGTTCGCTATCGAAGAATTACGCCATGACGGGCTGGCGCGTGGGCTTCACGCTTTCGCCGGCGCCGATCGCCAAGGCGATGGGTATTCTACAGAGCCAATCGACCTCGAACCCCACGTCCGTGGCGCAGAAGGCGGGCGTTGAGGCACTGACCGGTCCGCAGGATTCCATTCAGGTAATGCTGGCCGAATACAAGCGGCGGCGCGATTTCGTCGTGGCGCGCCTCAACCAGATCCCGGGCATCACCTGCGCGATGCCGAAGGGCGCGTTTTACGCTTACCCGAACATTTCCTCGGCGTTCGGCAAGGCGGGCATCGATAATTCGCTCGATTTCGCGGAGCAACTCCTCGAGAAAGCCTCGGTCGCCGCGGTGCCCGGCGCCGCGTTCGGCACCGACAATTACTTGCGTATCTCCTACGCGACCTCGATGTCCGAACTCGAGCGCGGTCTCGACCGTATCGATCAGTTCATGCGGGCGCTCGGCTAGGCCGCGGCCTCACTTGCGCGATTCGCAAGGGCGGGCGGCTATTCCGGGTGGAACGGAGCCGCCCGCCGTGCTTTGGAAACATGCGTGCTGGCATTCGTGCTAGCTTCGGGGTGGTATGTCTGTTCCTTCCGAAACTCCCTGTTCCTCGAGTGACGCCGCGGTCCCCAGGCGGGGGCCCGCCGTGCGCGTCAAACGCGTGGACGAGGTATCGAATCTCGATGAGCTCTTTCGTCACTGCCTTCCCGCCTTCGGCGGAGCCTATCTCCGGCGAATCTATACGATTCTTGACCGGGCGATCGGCGCGGGCTGCCCGCTCACCATGTCGATCGCCGGTCCGGTTACGGTCTCGGGACAGCATCAGACGTGGCTGATCCCGCTGCTTGAAAGCGGCTGGATCGCTTATCTCTCGACCACTGATGCCGTTTGTTACCACGACGGTCACCGCAGCCTGGAGCGCCATCTCGAAGACCCTATTTTCGAAGTGCCCATCTTCGGCGATGACGCCGCGTTGCGTGACGACCGAACCATCCGCGTCACCGATATGGCGTTCGACGAGGACGTTCTGCTCGATCAGGATCGCTTTATCTCCGCGCTGCTCAGGCTCGAAGAGTTCCAACACAGGATGACGGGCACCGAATTGCGCTATCGCCTGGGCGCCTGGTTTGGGCGTCAGGAGCAACGCAACGGCGTTCCCGCGGGCCTCCTCTCCACCTGCCACCGGCTTGCCATCCCGGTCTTCGTCGGCGCGCCCGGCGACGGCAGCATCTTTTTGAACTCGATGAAGCTCTGGGCCATGCGTGAAGCCGGGCTGCTCGACCGGCACGGTTTTGATCTCGACCTGCACGCCGAAGTCTTTGAAGCCTGCGCGTACCACCGCTGGGGGCTGTTCGATAACGAGCCCTTCGCGCTCGGCACGTGGATCCTTGGCGGAGGCGTGCCGAAGAACTACAACCTCCAGCCAGAGCCCGCGCTCGGCCAGGTGCTCGGCCTGCCCGATGTGCGCGGCTACGAGTTTGACGTGCAGATTGTGACCGCCCCCATTACGGATGGAAGCCTCTCCTCCTGCCCTCCGGCCGAGGCCGTCACCTGGGGCAAGGTGGATAAGGACACCTTTGTGCAATCCACCGAAAGCATGCAGGCGGATTACTCGATGCTGATGCCCTTTCTGGTGAAAGCCCTGCTCGACAACCGGGCGCGGTTCGCCGCGCGGGCGGCCGAGGTTGGGTATGAGCAGACCGTCGCCGAAGACCCGCGCGCCAAGGGTTATCTGCGTGACCGGCAAGGCTACCGGCTGTTCGAGAAACGGGATCCCCTTACCCGCGCGCTGATTGAGGCCGTCCGGGAGAATGGGGAGTGGCTGATCGAGTCGCTCGCCTATCCTCTCGGCGTCTGACCGGCGCTCCCGAATTTATTTCCCGGTAACGCACGAAAGGCCGGATCGATGAACGATCCGGCCTTTCGGTATATTCGAGAGTTTCGGATTAATCGCCCGATGCCGGGGAAGGTTGCACGTCCGCGGTCTTCAGGCGGCCCGCGGTCCGTTCTCTCGCGCGCTCGGAGAATTCCTCAAAGATCATATAGAGCACGGGAATCAGCAGCAGCGTGATCATGGTGGAAGCCGTGAGGCCGCCGATAATCACGCGGGCAAGCGGCGCCTGGAGTTCCGCGCCTTCGCCGATGCCGATGGCCATCGGTACGAGGCCCAGCACGGTGGTGGCGGTTGTCATGATGATCGGCCGCAAGCGATCTTCGCCAGCGTGGACTACCGAGTCATAAAGCTTCATCCCGTGGTCGCGCCGCAATTGGTTGATGTAATCCACCAGCACGATGGCGTTGTTCACCACGATGCCCACCAGCACAATTATGCCGAGCAGCGCCTGAATGGTTACCGACGTATTGGTCACCATCAGGATGAATACCACGCCGACGGCGGAAACCGGAATCGAAAACAGGATGATGAAGGGATCCCGGAACGATTCAAACTGGGCCGCCATCACCATGTAGACGAGCGTGATCGCTAAAATTACGGCCAGAGTCATTTGCTTGAAGGCGTCCTGCTGCTCTTCATATTCCGCGCCATAGGCGAACGCATAACCATCGGGCAAATCGATGGCTCGAAGCTCTTTATCGAGATCCCTCACGGTGCTGCCCAGGTCGCGGTTCTGAAGCGCGGCCGAAACCGTCAGGATTCGCTGCTGATTCTTTCGTTGAATCTGCGACGGGCCTTCGCGCCGCTGGAGATTCACCACGGAACCGGCGGGGATTACCATGCCGGAGGGCGTGGTCAGTGGAATCTGCGCCAGTTGAGCCAGGTCGAGGCGATCCCGCTCTTGCAAGCGCACGAGGATGTCGAACTCGTCGCCATCCTGCCGGAACATGGACGCTTGCTTTCCGCCGATCGCGGTTTCCATCGTCTGGGCCACGTCCGCGACATTCAATCCAAGGCTCGAAGCCTTTGCTCGGTCTACCCGGATAACCATTTCGGGGTTGCCGGGCGGCACCGCGATCCGCGGACCCACCGCGCCCTCCACGCGCGTCATCGCCTCGAGAACCTTGTTCCCCAGGTCATTGAGCACCTCAAGATCGTAGCCGCGGATCTCGACGGAAAGCCGATCTCCACCCCCAAAGCCCCGGGAGAGCCTGTTGACGAAGCTGCCGCGAAGCCGCGATTGAACGCGCATGCCCGGCTCCACCTGCATGAGCGGGCGGATGGAGGCGAGGATCTCGTTCGCGTCGCGCGAGCGTTCTCCGCGAGGGACGAGCATGATGCGCATTTCGCCGCGGTTCTGGCCTCCTCCGCGGAAGCCGCCGCCTTCCGAGCCGCTTTCAATCAGGATATTCTCGGCTTCCGGGACATTCTCGACGATGATCTTACGGAGCCGCTGCATGATGGCGTCCGTTTGGGCCACGCGCGTGCCGGGCTCCAATTCAACGTCCACGCCCAGTTCACCCTCGTCGAGTTCCGGCTGGAGTTCGAAGCCGAGCTGGCTGCCAAAATAGAGGCTCACCGCCAAGGAGGTGAAGGCGACGGTAACCACCAGCGCCTTTTGCGACAGAGCCCAGCGAAGCGCGCCGCCGTACATGCGTGACATCCAATCCGGAATGTGGCCGGCAAAGCGATACAGCCATCCGAATACCCCCCGCTGTTTTTCCAAGTGATTGGAAGACGTCAGAAACTTCGAGGAGAGCATCGGCACGAGGGTGAGAGCGACCACCAGTGCGGCCGCGAGGGAAAAGCTCACCACCACCGCAAGCTGGCGGAAGGTCTGCGTGGAGACGCCCTGGCTGAAAAGCACGGGAACGAATACCGCGACCGTCGTCAGAGTGGACGACGTGATGGCGCCCGCCACCTCCCGGCTTCCCTCGAGCGAGGCCTGCAGCCGGGTTTTGCCCATTTCCATGTGCCGGTAGATGTTCTCCAGCACCACGATCGAGTTATCCACCAGCATGCCTATGCCTAGCGCCAATCCGCCGAACGAGACGATATTGAGCGTGAAGCCGTTGAAGTACATCAGTGCGAAGGTGGAAATCACGGCGATTGGAATCGCGATGCCGATCACCAGCGTGCTGAGGATATTTCTCAGGAACAGTAACAGGACAATGACCGCGAGAGCGGCGCCCTGAATGGCGGAATCCTTTACGTTATTGATCGAAGCCTGGATGAACTGGGCGCTGTCGAGAGTGGTGCTCAGCCTGAAGTCGGGATAATCCCTCTCGATCTTCGCCATCTCCTCTTTCACGCCCTTGGAGACTTCGATGGTATTCGCGCCGGATTGCTTGTTGATAAAGATACGCACGGCCGGAGAGCCATCCTGGCTGATCATGCCGCGAATATCTTCGTTGCCATCCTCGACGCTTGCCACTTCCTTGAGGTAGATCGGGACGCCGCCG
This sequence comes from uncultured Solibacteraceae bacterium, assembly GCA_964639135.1. Classification (GTDB taxonomy): domain Bacteria; phylum Acidobacteriota; class Terriglobia; order Bryobacterales; family Bryobacteraceae; genus JACTMJ01. The sequence continues at coordinate 4,775 of CAZXBZ010000161.1, forward strand.
CGGCTTGCCACGACCACGTTGCGGATCTGCTCGAGGTTCCTAAACTCGCCTTGCGTGCGCACAAGCAGTTCGTAGCTGCCCTCTCTTACCGGACCGACGGGCAGGTTCAGGTTCTCCGATCGCAGAGTGTTGACGATCTGGTTCAGCGAGAGGTTGAGCGCGCGGATCTTCTTCAGATCGAGATTCACCTGGATCTGCCGGCGCACGCCGCCGCGGACACGGATCTCCGCCACGCCCGGCACGCGCTCCAGGCGATACTGGATGTTCTTTTCCACGAAGAAGCGCAGGTCCTTGCCGCTCATTTTGTCCGAAGCGGCGGTGAGGAACATGATCGGGAACTGGGAGACGTCGAACTTGAAGATGACGGGAGGCTGCGAGTCTTCGGGGAGGCTGTTCCGGCGGCGGTCCACCCGGCTGCGCACTTCGTTCGCCGCTTCGTCCAGATTGGTGCCGTAAGTGAAGGAGACCCGCACGAACGCGCTCCCCTCGCTCGCCGAGGCGGTGATTTCCTCCACGCCGGGCGTCGAACTGAGGGCCTGTTCGAGCGGCCGGGCAATCAGGTTCTCCATTTCCTGCGGGCCAACCCCTGGATAACTCACGGAGACCGTGAGGGTCGGGTACTCCGTTTCCGGCATCAGGTCAACAGGGATATTCAGGTAGGCGATAAAACCCAGAAGGATCGCGATCAGGGTGACCATTGTCACGGTGACCGGCCGTCGAATGGATAGCGCGGGTAAGTTCATGGCATCAATCGATATCTCGGTTTCAGTGGGGCGAACCCCGTTCAGTCAACATCCGCTGCCGGCCTCTCCGGGCCATTAGCCGTTATCGAACCGGCCCCGCCGGTTCAGAGGATAGCCGCCGCGCTTCCATCGTGGGGCTTGCCAGGTCGGTTTTTGTCGAAGTGGGAACCCCGCCGGTTTGTACGGGCGTCGCGGCTGGAGTGGCACCATCCGCCTCCGCCTGCGTTCCGGCTTTATCTCCGCCAGCCCCTGGCCCGGCGACAATCTTCATGATGTCGCCCTCGCGCAGCATCGAAGCTCCCTTGGCCACCACGACGGTTCCCGGCGAGAGGTTCGAAAGCACTTCGACACTCTCATCCTGGGTCAGCCCGGTCTCAATAAAACGAAAGGATTGCTGGCCGCGGTCCACGACGTAGACGCCCGCGGAATCGCCTCGATAGACAAGGCTTTCCCGGGGGACGATCACCGCTTCACGGCTCGATTCAAGATTCATTTCCACGCGGACGAACATTTCCGCGCGAAGCTTCAGGTTCTGGTTGGGGATCTCGATCTCGACGGTGGCCGCGCGCGTCGACGGATCGAGCACCGGGCTGATGCGGGCCACCCGCGCCGCGAACGGCTGGTCTGGCATGGCATCCACGCGGACCGTGGCCTCCGAGCCCACGTGCATCTTGGCCACATCGGATTCGGGAACCGACGTGGAGGTCACGAGCGTGCTGATATTGACGATGCGCGTGATCGGCGTGGAAGGACCCACGAGCGCGCCGATGTCCACGTAACGCTCCGAGACCTGCCCGTCGATTGGAGCGTAGATTTTCGTCTGCTCCAACCGGATGAGGAGTTCGCGCAGTTCGGCTTCCGCCTGCCTCTGTTGGGCCTGCGCGAGTTGCACCTGGGCCTCCAGAACCTGGACGGAGGTCTTTTCCGCCTCAAACTGCTGGCGGGGGATCAATCCGCCCTCGAGCAGAGTCTCCGCCCGCGCCAAGTTTAGTTTGGCGTTGGCTTGTTCCGCTTCGCGCTGCGCCAGAGATGCTCCGGCGACGTTGATGGACGCTTTCGCGCGGTTCACCTGCTGCTGCACCTCGTCGTCCTCGAGCTCCGCGATCAGCGTATCCTTGCGCACCGTGTCGCCGACGTTCACGAGCAAACGCAACACGCGTCCGGCGGATTTTGGAGTGACGTCCACCTGGGCCTTGGGCTTCAAGGCTCCAGTGAGCGCGAGGCGTTCCCGGATGCGGCCCATCCGGCTTTCG
>CAZXBZ010000161.1:6780-7479 GCA_964639135.1 uncultured Solibacteraceae bacterium
CGGTCCCAGCCCGAAGGTCCGAACCCGGGCGGGCGTGACGGTGCGCATGGCGATTCCCGCCATCTTGCTGTCTTCCTTCTTGGCGGAAGATTCCCCGGAGCCGGCCGCCTGCTGGTAGAGGTAGTAGCCTCCGCCCGCGCCCGCGAGCACGACGGCGGCCAAAATCATTTTGATGGAGGAAGACACCTAATTATTCTCCGTTAAAATCCCAATTGTCCCACCCGCGAACGGGCCCAATTCTCAACAGCGTCAGCACCATTCTTGCCTGACGGAGCGGGCGGCGTCGGCGCGGGCGCAGCCTGTACGAAACGAACCCAAAATCTCCGGCGCTCGACCAAACCCCGCCATGCGGGCTATTTTATTAGGGAGTCCGCACCAACGCCGGAATGATATCTCCTTGAGAAATCAAGAAGTTGGAAGAGGTTACGGAACGAACCCAAGCGTTGGAGGCACTGGAGGGCGACGCGCGCACATCCAGTGTGTTCGACCGAATCGTTGCGATTTCGCACGGCCCCGTCCACCTGTAAGGCGTCCTCGCGGATACTCTGGTTACCCGGAAACGGTGAATTTCCAAGGCGTTCCCAGTCTATGCGTGCGCCCAGCCCATGGATTCAGGCGAGCGCCGGGCGGCGGCGCTTGCGGATTCGGAGACCGCGTGTGCTACCATCTTTCGGCAATGGCTGCTACCAAGATAACGAT
>CAZXBZ010000161.1:7489-7962 GCA_964639135.1 uncultured Solibacteraceae bacterium
ATCAAGAATAACGGATCCATCCGTATCGAGGGTGATTTTACGCTTCATGACGCAACGGGCGCCGAGTATGGCCTGGGCGGCCGCCAGCGCATCAGCCTCTGCCGCTGCGGGCATTCGGAAACCAAGCCATTTTGTGACGGCAGCCACCGGCGGCATGGGTTCGTTTCCGAATGCACGGCTTACGATATGCCTCCGCTCGAGGAAAAGCCCTAGCCCGCATGGAATTTGCCCGAGCCGGAAGGACAGCCACCGGGCCGATTTCATTCGTGCTTGACGCCGGAACGTGCCCTCGCCGCCTTGTCCGATTCGATCGCGAAATGAAGGCTCTATTTTCAGGAAATGGGTTTACACTGGAGTTGCAGATGGTTCGGGTTTGCCGCGTGGCGAGCGGCCGAAACGGGGCGGCGGTCACGGGCGTGGGTTGCCTCCGAGTCTTCCGGCCAATCCGCACAGCGCCCGCTGACTTCGTTGAA
>CAZXBZ010000162.1:0-7948 GCA_964639135.1 uncultured Solibacteraceae bacterium
CACCAATGGCCATGCGAATGGACACGGCGGGCAATCGAATGGCCACGCAAACGCGGCCGGGAACGCCCACCCAGCTCAGGCTGAAGGGCAATCCGGCGATCCGGAAGTCGGGCCTCCAATTTCAGGAGGTGAGCCCGGTATCCAACGGATCGAGGGCGAGGCCCCGTCGAACAGCCACGCCAGCGGCGCTCCCGGTGCGGGGGCGGATAGCCTCCCGGGCTATCTTTCGGCCTATCGCCGCCCGCGTTTCGCCGAAGTCACCGTAACCCGGCGGCTGTTTCGTTCGGGTGAGAGCGAGTACCTGATCAACGGAAAATCAGCCCGTCTGCGCGATATCCAGGATATTTTCATGGGCACGGGCCTCGGCCCGGAGAGCTACGCCATCATCGAGCAGGGCCGCATCGGCCAGATTCTTAGTTCAAAACCGCAGGACCGCCGCGCGGTGATCGAGGAAGCGGCGGGAATTACCCGCTTCAAGAATCGCCGGCGTCTGGCGGAGGCGCGCTTGCAGGGCGCCAAGCACAACGTGGAGCGTGTCTTTGACATCCTCGAAGAGGTGGGCCGCCAGATGAATTCCCTGAAGCGTCAGGCCGCCAAGGCCAAGCGCTACGAGGAATTGCATGGGGAGATGATTACCTCGCTGAAGGCAACCCTCCAGGCTCGGTTTCTTTCGCGGGAACGGGAAGCGGCCCAGATTGCGCTCGAGTTGAGCGCCGCCGCGAAGCAACTGGCCGAGTGCCAGGCGGAACTCTCCGAGAAGGACGATGCGTTTCGTAAGACTCAAGCCGATACGGAGCAACTGGCGGCGCGGCTTACCGAAGCGCGGGCCAAGCACTCACAGGTCACGATGGAGTGGGAACGCGCCAAGAGCCGGTTACAGTTCCAGAGCGCCGAGGCCGACAAACTCACGTCGCGTGTAAATCTGGGCGGGGAGGAGGTGCGGAACCTGGGCGCGGAGATTCAGCGCCTGGAACAGGAAAAAGAATCCCATCTGGGCGCGCTCAAGGCGGTGGGTCAGCAGCTTGCCGAGGCCCGCGGACACTTTGCCGGGAAGGATAAAGAACGGCAGGAATTGAGCCGGCGTTTGCAGGAGCGCGAACGTTCGCTCGAAACGGCCCGCCAGCTTTCTATCCGGCTGCTGGGCGAGGCGAACCAGCTTCGGAATCAACTGGCTCAGGTGGAGGAGTATCTCGCCGGCCTCGAACGCCAGAAGGCCAGGCACCAGGCCGAGGAGCAGGGCGCGCTGGCGGAAGCGGGCAGGCTCGACGCGCTGAAGCTGGATCTGGAAGCCAAGGCGAAGACCCATCAAGCGGACCTCGGCGCGCTGATGGAGATGCGCAAACAGAACGAGGCGCAAGTTCAGGAGAGCCGCCAGGAGGCGCAGCGGACGCGGGTGGCGCTCGACGCCATCCGGCAGGAGCATTCTCGCATTCGGGCGCGCAAAGATTCGCTGGAAGACCTGATTTCACACCGCAGCTACTCCACCGAGAGCGTGCAGCGCCTGTTCAAGGCCGTGGACAAAGGCCGGGCCAATGGGTTGAAGCCGCTTGGAGTGCTAGCGGATTTTCTCGAGGTGGAACCGGCATACGAAAAGGCGGTTGAGGAATTCCTGCAGGATGAACTCGAGTACGTATTGGTGGAAAGCTGGGAGCAGGGCCACACAGGCGTAAACCTGATGCGGGGCGAGGGCGACGGCCGCGCCACCTTCCTGCTTCATCCAGCCACGGCATCCGAGGAGGGCAGCCCCTGTCCCGTCCCCGAACTGGGGGCGGCACAGGGGGTGTTTGCCCGCCTCATGGATGTGCTTGAGGTGAATCCATCGATTGGCGCGCTGCCGCTGGCGCGCATTCCGCGCATTGGCCGCTGCTTCCTGGTCGAACAGTCCGGCGTGGCCGAGGGTTTGGCTCTGCGCTATCCGGATTGCTTTTTCCTTACGCCGGACGGCCTCTGCTTCCAGGCTGGGTCTCTGAGCGGCGGCAAGCGCAGCGCGAGCGGCCCGCTGGTGCTCAAGCGCCAGTTGAAGGAACTCCAAACCAAGCTGCGCGCGACCGACGATCAGCTCAAAGCCAAGGAGTCGGCGCTTCGAAGCGTCGAGGAAAAGCTGGGGAAATCCCAGGAAGAGATGGAGCGTCTCCGCGGCCAGGTTCAGGCCAAGGAAAAGGAAGGCGTGGCTCTTGAAGCGGAAAGCCGCAAGCTCCTCGAAGAGCAGCGGCGCGCGGGCAGCCGCCTGCAGGTAGCGCGCTCTGAAATGTCGCGTCTGCTGCGGGACGCCGGCGACGCCATGACACGCAAGGAAACTTCCCTCAAGGCATTGACGGAGAAGGATGCCGCGCGGGCCGGGCAAGAGCAATCGGCGCAAAACGCGCGTCATGAGATCGACGAATTGCGAAAGGAAGTGGCGCGCCTTGGCGAGGAGCATTCCACGCTGCGCGTCTCCATGGCTGGTTTTGAGGAGCGCCAGCGCTCCGAACGGAATGCCCTCGAACGCGCGGAGAACCTCCTGCGCGAAACCATTCGCAAGCGGGAGGAACTCGCAAAGCGCGTGGAAAATGAACAGCGCGAGATCGCGCGCTTGAGGGAGGACAATGACTCTCTAACGGCGCGCATCCGCTCGCTCGGCGAAGAGCGGGAGCACTTTGGCGGCCAGGTGGCGTCTCTCGGCGCGGAGGAGGAATCCGCGCGTTCCAGCCTTCATGAGCGGGACGCCGCGCTCCAGCAACTGCGCGCTGGCGCTCAGGCCCGGCAGGAGGCTCGTACAAAACTCGAGCTCGACCTGGTGAAGCGCCAGGCCGAACTGAAGTTTCTCGATGAAACCTGCATGAAGGAACTGGGTGTGCCGATCGCCGAATTGGCCGCGGAGTGCGAAATTGTGCTCGACGCCGAGGCCGCCGCGGACGCGGAACGGCAGTATCTTGAACTGCGGCGTAAAGTGGAGGCGCTGGGCGCGGTAAACATGAACGCGCTTGAGGAGTTCGAAGAGGCCTCCCGCCGCCATGAATTCCTAAGCGTACAGCGGCAGGATCTTCTCGATTCCATCCGGGATACCGAAAAGGCCATCAAGGAGATCGACGAGGAAAGCCGGAAGCGCTTTACCGAGGCTTTCCACGCCATCAATGAGCACTTCAAGGTGCTCTTCCGAACGCTTTTCGGCGGCGGCACCGGCGAAATGCGCCTGGCCGGCGACGAGGATGCCGCGGAGAGCGGGATTGAGATTGTCGCCTCGCCGCCCGGCAAGCGGCTGCAGAACGTGCTGCTTCTTTCGGGCGGAGAGAAGGCGCTTACCGCCATTTCGCTGCTTATGGCGATCTTCCGCTATCAGCCTAGCCCCTTCTGCATTCTTGACGAGGTGGATGCGCCGCTCGACGAGCCGAACAACGTGCGCTACGTTTCGCTGATCAAGGAGATGGCGAAGCAGACGCAATTCATTATGATTACTCACGCCAAGCGAAGCATGGAGGCGGCGCGGATGCTCTATGGAGTGACCATGCAAGAAGCTGGCGTTTCGAAAGTGGTGAGTGTGAATTTCAACGGACTGGCCGTCCCGGCGGTCGCGGGGAGCCGCAATGCCGCCAGGATGACCATGTAGCGTGGGACGATCTTAGGCCGGCGCGGGCCACATAACCTGTGCCCAAAGTACTGCCAATTTGCCGGCCGCCTGTCCGGGCGTGTGGATTTTTCATCCGCCGCCCGGCTTTTTTCGTTCCAGTCCAGTTTACACGGAGTCCGGGGATGCACGCTGTATTTCGTCGTCACGGCGAGAAAATCGGCCTCGCGCAAGGCAGCGCACGCGCGGTAATCTGTTCCGCGTCACCGGCGCGCAAGAGGCGCTAGGCTCGGAATGCGGCATCTCGCCTACGATCGGTATTCCGCGTTGATCTTTACGTAGTCCTCGGTGAAGTCGCAAGTCCAGAAAGTACACTCGCCCTGGCCGTTTCCCGCAATCCGGAAATCGATCTCTACCTCGGGTTCACGCAACTTCGCGATCAAGGGCGGCTCTTCGAACGGGGCCAGTAAGCCATTGCGGCAGACGATGGTCTTTTGTAATCGTATGCTTACCTTGGTTGCGTCGAATTCTACTCCACTGTAGCCAGCCGCTGACAAAATACGGCCCCAATTCGGATCGCATCCCGCCACCGCCGTCTTTACCAGGGGCGAATTTGCGATGGCCCGGCCGATGCCGCGTGCCTCCGCGTCGTTTCGCGTGCCGCGAACATGAATCGTCATCAGGTGTGAGGCCCCTTCGCCGTCCCGGGCGATCATCTTGGCGAGGTCGCGCAACAGGCTGAAAAGCGCCTTTCGAAACGCGGGCTCGTCGTCCCCGCCCACCTTCACGCCGCTCGCGCCGTTGGCCATCAGCAGCAGCGTGTCGTTCGTGCTTCGGTCTCCGTCAATGGAGACGCAGTGATAGCTCTGGTCCGCGCCCTCTTTCAGCAAGCGCTTCAAGCGGGCCGCGGGCAGCGCGGCATCGGTCATCACGAAGCCGAGTGTGGTCGCCATGTTGGGGTGGATCATCCCGGCGCCTTTGGTGACGCCCGCAATACGAACCGTGCCGCCAGGGAGACGCACGCGTCTTGCCAGCAGCTTGGGTACCGTGTCGGTGGTCATCATTGCCCGGGAGACCCGGGGCAGGGAAGCGGAGGAGAGTGTTTCCACCAGTTCAGGCAGTTTCTCGGTGATTTTCCGTACGTCGAGCTCCAGGCCGATCACACCGGTCGATGAGGGCAGCACCCGTTCGGGAGGGACGCCCAGCAGGGCGGAGCAAGCCGCGGCGGTCTCGCGGGCGACAGAGACGCCGGTTCGCGTTGCGCAGTTGGCGTTGCCCGCATTCACCACCACCGCGCTCACTTTGCCTTTCGACGCCGCTAAATGCTCCATCGATACCAGCAGCGGAGCGGCCTTCACGCGGTTCGTCGTGAATAGCGCGGCGGCGGTGGCGGCCGGCTCGGAGACAATCAGCGAGAGATCATCACGCTCTCTCTTATGAATTCCGGCGTAGGTAGCCGCGAAACGAAAGCCTAACGGCGCCTCGATTGATTCATTGCTCACGGTTGTGGTTGTCCCTTCTGTCGGTTGATATCGAATGCCGGGCGCTATTCCGCGCCCAGCCGTTCTCCGGCCTGGAGTTGCGCGCCGTTCAAAAAAGCTTCCGCGCTCACGGCAGCTTTCCCCTCGAGTTGTACCCGGCGAAGTTCAAGCGCCACGCCATCGCCGGCGATGGCATAAAGACGCTTTCCTTCAGCGGCTAGTGTGCCCCCGGTGGCACCGGCCCGCGCGGGCCGCTCCGTGGCTGTCGCGAGTTCTTTTAGCTGGAAGCGCGCGCCGCGGAACCAGGTCCATGCGCCCGGCCAGGGTTGGAAGCCGCGGTAACGGTTATAGATGACGGAGGCGGGCCGCCCCCAATCGACCATTCCATCCGCGCGCGACAGAATCGGCGCCAGGGTTGCTTCGGTGTTGTTTTGCGGCTGAGGCTTTATCGAGCCCTCGGCGAGACCGTCAAGCGTTTCCAGCAGCAGTTCCGCGCCCATGACGGCAAGGCGGGGCCCCAGGCTGGCGGCGGTTTCGTCCGGGCCGATCGCCGTCTCGGCTTTCAGCAGAATGTCGCCGGTGTCGAGCCCCTCGTTGATGAGCATCGTGGTGACGCCCGTTACGGTTTCTCCGTTCGCCACCGCCCACTGGATCGGAGCCGCGCCTCGATACTTGGGGAGCAGGGAGCCATGCACGTTAATGATGCCCAGCCGCGGAATGTCGATGATGGCGCGCGGGATGATCTGCCCGTAGCCCACCACCACGATGGCATCGGGCGCGGACGCGGCCAGGTGCGCCGTTACCTCCGGAAGCCGCACCCGCGCGGGCTGCTCCACGGGAATCTGGAGTTCGCGCGCGGTAAGCTTCACCGGGCTTTCGTGCAACTTGCCGCCCCGGCCAGCCGGACGATCCGGTTGCGTGTAGACACGGCTTACCCGGTGCCCGGCCCGCGCAATCGCACGCAGGCTTGGCGCCGCGAAATCGGGCGTACCCATGAAGATCAGGTGCATTGCTGTTGTCTTACGGAGGGAGGCGCTCTATTCCCACTCTCCCGCTTTGATGAGCTTCCGGATCTTGCGCTTAATCAGGTCGCGCTTGAGCGGGCTAAGATGCTGCAGGAATAGAATGCCATCAAGGTGGTCGATCTCGTGCTGGAAGGCCCGCGACATCAGGTCTTCCGCTTCGAACCGGACATCGTTCCCGTCCACGTCCTTCGATTCCACCACCACCGTCATGGCCCGGGCGACGTTTTCGCGGAACCCCGGGATGCTGAGGCAGCCCTCTTCCTCCACGATCCTGCCTTCGCGCGAGCGGATCGCCGGATTGATCAGTACCCGCCTCATCGATGGATCTTCCCCGCCGCTTGCATCCACCACGGCGAGGCGCTGGGATAGCCCGATCTGAGGTGCGGCCAGGCCGACGCCTTTATTGGCGTACATCGTCTCGAACATATCCTCGACCAATTGCCGCAGCTCCTCCGCGCCGAAATTGGTTACCGGCTCGGCCGGTGTCTCAAGCACCGGGTCTCCCCATTTCACAATCTTGTGTAGCATCAGTAATCCCGAACCTGCCGCCGATAGGATTCGAAGTTGCGGTGAGTCTCCCCCAGGGAATCGCCGCCGAATTTTTCGAGCATCGCCTGCGCCAGCACGAACGAGAGCATCGCCTCGCCCACTACGCCCGCCGCGGGAACCACGCAAACATCGCTTCGCTCGTAGGCGCCCGAAGCCGATTCCCGCGTTTTGAGATCCACGCTCTCCAGCGGACGCCGGAGCGTTGAGATCGGCTTCAGCAGGCCGCGCACGATGAGGTCCTGGCCGTTCGAGATGCCGCCCTCCAGGCCTCCGCCGCGGTTTGAGCCCCGGGTAAAGCTGCGCTCGTCCTTGTCGTAGCCGATCGTGTCCTGCACCTTGGAACCGAAGGCGGCGGAGTTGTCCGAAGCGAAGCCGATTTCCACGCCCTTCACCGCCTGGATCGAGACGATTGCCTGGGCGATGCGTCCATCGAGCCTCCGGTCATACGCGATGTGGGAGCCGAGGCCCACCGGTAAGCCATGGGCCACCACTTCGAAGACGCCGCCGACGGTGTCCCCGGTTCGGTAGATGTGGTCCACCACCGCCTTGAAGCGCTTCTCGGCTTCCTCGTCCACGCAGTTCAGCAGCACCTTTTCCTTGGCTCTCAGCGCCACCAGTTCTTCCCATTGAACCGGCCGTTCCAGGCGCTCGGGCCCCACGGCCACCACATGGCTCAGCACTTCGATCCCGAAGTTTCGCAGAAACTCCTTGCAGACCGCTCCCATGGCCACGCGCGCGGTGGTTTCCCGGGCGCTCGCCCGTTCGAGCACGTAACGGGCATCGCCGAGGTTGTATTTGAGCACCCCGGCCAGATCGGCATGGCCCGGCCGCGGACGATTGAGCGCCTTTTTCTTCTCGTCGGCGCCCTCGAAGTTTTCGACGGGCAGCGCCTCCGTCCAGTTCTTCCAATCTTTATTCGCCAGAAGAATCGCGATCGGAGAGCCAATGGTTTGCGAGTGCCGCACGCCCGCCACAAAGTGCGCCTCGTCTGTCTCGATCCTCATTCTTCCGCCGCGTCCAAACCCTTGCTGGCGGCGCCAGAGTTCGTTGTTGACGCGGGCAAGATCGATTGGAATGCCCGCGGGCAATCCCGTAAGAGTCACAACCAAGCATTCGCCGTGTGATTCTCCGGCGGTTTCGTAACGTAACATATTCCCTGTCTTTTAGCGTATCGGAATCCGTGGCTTATTGGCCAGAAGCCCGGGCCGCGGAAAGCGGCATGAGCGGTTTCCGGCGGCTTGCCGCCGCGGATCTCAAGACGGATACGCCTCGCGTGCCCCCTGGCGCGAGGAATGTCTTGAAATGCGGTTCCGGCGGCGGTAGCATAGGGCGGAAGCGGGAGATACTAT
>CAZXBZ010000163.1:0-3691 GCA_964639135.1 uncultured Solibacteraceae bacterium
GACCATCGAGAACATTTCAGCGCAACCCGCGTATTAGGAGCGAACGGTCACTGTCGCGCCTTATACGGACGAGATCGTCTCGGATAACACTCGAGTTCTTGGCGACGGTACCCGCATCAGGAATGAGAATACTTCGAAGATTTACCGCGATAGCGAAGGCCGCGTGCGCAAAGAGCAGGCGTTCGGACAGCTTGGTTTGTGGGCTTCAGAGAACGGCGCCGCCAGCACGCAGATCACGATTACGGATCCGGTGGCGAAGAAAACCACCATTCTGAACCCGGACAAGAAGACCGCCCGTGTACTGCCCGCGCCGCCGGCGCCGCCCGCCCCTCCCTTTCCGGCCGGTGCGTCCACAAAGGAGTCGGTCATCTTTGAGAGAATGACGCGCTCTCGCGCGGGGTCGGGCGGAGACGGGGTGAGTGCCGAGAGCCAGGTTAGTGTAAGCAGGGAAGGCGAACGCACCGTGGAGCGGCGAGTGGAAGTATCCGGAGACGGCAAATTTGCCACCACCACCATCCCTGATGGCGCTCCGGGCGCGGGGCCAATGCGGTTCACGTATGCCGGAGCGTTCCATGGGATCTTTGATCACAAGAACGTGAAAACGGAGGACCTGGGGGAACGAACCATCCAGGGCGTCAAGACGAGGGGGGCCCGCACCACTACCACTATCCCAACCGATGCGATTGGCAATGACCGCCCCATTGTTTCCGTGTTGGAGCAGTGGACGTCCCCGGAACTGGGCGTGGTCGTGCTGCGGACTCTGCAAGATCCGCAAATCGGCGAGACCGTCTATCGTCTCGAAAATATCGATCGCGGCGAGCCCTTGAAGAGTCTTTTCGAAGTGCCCGCCGGCTACGAAGTGAAAGAGTCGCAACCCCGCATGCGGCGCATCGAAATACGGAAGCGAAGCGACGGAGAGTAGCGCCGCAACCGAGGCAGGATTGACCGGGGCATTCTTCGGCTGTTTGAGATGAAGGGAACCATCAATGCTCTTGCCAGGGCTTTGCGCGTGCCCGCGAATCGGCTCGCTGCCTGAGTCTCCATGGGGGGCCGGCTCCGAACTTAACCGCCGTGGCCCGGCCAATTCTCTCCGGTTCGCTTCCGGTTGGATGCGCCCTTCACGGGACTTCGGACCAAGCGCGGATGTCAGGGATACACCGGCTTAACGGCCATTCCTTCGCTCAGTTCGCGGTCGTAAATCAGCACGATGCTGTCGCCTTCGGCGAGGCCCTTGGTTACCTGGGCCGAGGTCACGTTAGAGATACCCACTTCGATCGGCTGCCAGTGGATGGCGCCGCCCGCGAGTTTCCAGACGCCGTCTTCGTCTCCCTGGCGGCGGAGCGCCTGTTTGGGGATTACGACCGCCGCCTCCACCCTGGCGGTTTCGATCTCGACGTTTACGTTTGTGCCTGGCAGCAGTTCACGATCCTGGTTTTCGATCAGGCAGATCACTTCGCCGACCTGCCGCGTGCCGAAGGGCTGCACGCGCGAGGGCAATTCATCTACTTTGCCGGTCCATGTCTTGCCCGGCCGGGCATCCCAGCGGATGGTTACCGGGAGGCCGAGCCTTACCTTTCCGAGTTCCGGTTCATCGACAAATACGGAAACGCGAATGCCGCCGAGGTCGCCGACTTTTCCCACGAGATCGCCCGGATTCAGCCAGGCGCCGGCGCGCGGGTTCAATTCAAAAAGCGTTCCAGCGGCCGGGCTGCGGACGGTGCGCTGCGCAACGATTCGTTCGGCGTCGGCGACGGCGGTGCGCGCGGTCATGACCGCGGATTCCGCTTCCGAGACGTCGGCGGCCGTTACCACGGAGCCGCGCTGCCGTTCGAGACCGCCGAGACGCGCGCGAAGAAGTTCCACCTGTTCGTTATGACGCCTTAATTCCTCCTGGGTGGCCGCTTGACGCCGCACCAGGCGGTCGAGCGCGTCTCCGGCTTTCACCGCGGCCTGGAGTTCCAGCCGCGCCGCTTCGATGCTGGCATCGAGTTCCGCCCTCGCTCTGGGCGGCCCGCCGGTCTTCAATTGGCGCAGACGCTCCTCGGCGGCCTCGAGAGCGGCCTTGGCGTCGGCGACGTGCGAGCGCGCGCCGGGCACATCGAGCTCGAGCAGCCGCTGCGCGGCGGCGACCCGGTCTCCCTGGCGGACAAAGAGCGTTGCCACTTTGCCACTATCGAGAGCCCGAATTTCCGAACTCCGCCGGGGATCGGCCTGCCCGTTCGTAACGAGGGTGCTCACCAGTCCCTGGCGCACGGCTTTGCCGAAAGGGACCTCGGGCGGCGCCGATCGCAGGAAACTGAAGATCGCGATAATGCCAGCCATCCCTAGCGCCAGCAGCGCAATCCATCGCGTGAAATTCAAGTGGGTTTCTCCTCTAATCCGAATCGCCTGATCCACCGGAGGGCGTGGCGCAATAGTCGAACAATAACCGCCACTCCGCTCTCTGGATTTCGAGCGCGGCCAGATGCCTGGGGTCGGCCGGCCGCTGCCAGAGCGCATCGCATAAATCGACGAACCACCCGGCGTCCCATGGCGAGGGCGCGGTCAAGTCAATCGCATGACGCCGCAGGATTTCCGTGGCGGTGGCGCTCAGTTCAGGATAGATGGAATGACGCCCCACTTGCCGGAACCAGTACTTGGAGTTCCAGGCGTCGGGTTCCTGGCGGTGCAGAATGGCGTGCCAGTAGGCCCCTTCGGAACTTTTTACGGCCTGGGCCGCCGCGTGCGCTTCCTCAAGACAAGAAAAATACAGCCAAAGCCCGGCGAGCGCCGCTTCCGGGGCACGGCTGGTGGCCAGATCGCTCCGGCACTCGCCACTCCGGAGGCGATCCGCGGCATTTTTCGACGAGCATTGGCCCCGCGCCAGCGGCATCAGGCGCTCCCCGGCTCCGTCGAGCGCAAGGATAGCCGACACGGACGCGCCGTAGCGTGCCGGATCAAAGTGCATACTCGCATCTTAATGCACCGGCATCGCTTGCCGGAACTCGAAGCGCGAGTCTGGGTGCGCGCCAGGAGCGGCCAGCGGGGCCGCCGGCGTCAATGTCCGGGAGCCGTGGATTTCTATTCCCATTTGAAAACACGCCCGGGCGGCGCCGTGAGGCAAGCCCTCGAATCCGCAAGGAAGCCGCCTCCCCGGCGTCGCTTGGGGCGTATTAGCCGTTGCCCGTTGGTACGGATTCGGAGCAGGTCCAGAACGCCTAGCCCCACGAGGCCATTGAAAATTGCGGCCAGTCGTGCCATCCTTGCCAGTGGCGCATACGATTCGTTTCGCTCGAGGAAGCGAAACAAGCCGGGAATGCGTCTGCTTTAATGTTGGACCTCTCCCTGCCAGTGAGCGGCGGAGTGTATGGCAACTTTCTTCATCAAACGTCTTCGGCCTTCCCTCCAAGAAAAATACAAGTGGGCTCCCGTCGGATCTGTATCCAACCCACTCAAACCAAACGACTTTCTGGATGACGGCGAAGTCGAGGGCGAAAGCGTCTATCATGCCTGGACGCAGCTCCGCGAGCAATCGAGGGATCTGCGCGTTGGGGATTTGCTGGTGACGGCGGAGGAATCCGTCTTTGTTTGCACCTATTCCGGATTCGAAGAAGCGCAGTGGCTCCCACCGGCGGCCGGCAGCGAGCTTTCTCCGGGAAAGAATCAGCCGGGGCCGGACGCCGTCACGCCCCAGCCAACGGAACTCGGCACC
>CAZXBZ010000163.1:3701-7935 GCA_964639135.1 uncultured Solibacteraceae bacterium
GGCTCGCGCCGAGGTGAGGAAACATGGATCTTGCACAGTATAGAGCAAGGGTTCTTAATAGCTATGCGCTCGTGGCGTACATCCCGGATCCGCTGGGCGCCTTTCTGGACGATCTGAGCCGCTCGCTTGTGCCGGGTTGTCAGACGCACGCGCACGTGACCATCCTGCCTCCGCGGCACATTAACGGCGTCGTCGAGGACGCGCTGGATGTCTTGGCCCGGGAAACTCGAACTATCGCTCCCTTTGAGTTGCAGGTTTCCGAGATCAAGATTTTCGATGTGACCTCCGTGATCTATGCGAGTGTCGGCCTCGGCCGTGACAGGGTCATCGAACTCCATAAGAAGCTCAATGTGGACGCGCTTTATTCCGAAGAGCGGTTTGCTTTCCATCCGCACGTTACTTTGGTGATCGATTCCGAACACGCGGATATTCACGCGCTCGCCGGGGAAGCCCGCCGGCGATGGAGTGAATTCCCGAAGAGCCGCCGCTTCCTGGTCGAAAGCTTCCATTTCGTACACAATGTGGCGCTGAACGATTGGGAAGAGATTGCCGTGTACGATCTGGTGGGCACGGCGCACTCCAGGCAGGAGTGCTGAGCGGAGCCCTCCGAAGCCGGGCCTCACGCGCCGTCGAAGAGTGTAATCTGTTGCTGGACCGGCGCGGGCTTGGGTTTCGAAGACCGGCCGCCCACGACGGCGAGCACCACCATCTCGGTGAGCGCGGGTCTGGGGACGAACAGCCTTTGGATGTTGCCGGCGGAGTTCGGGGGCGTCACCTGGAACCCTTCGCTGCTTGGGAGCGCCAGGTTATTTGGGAGCAGACCCTCCGTGAATTCTCCGTCGCGAAATTGCATTCTTACCCACAAGCCCTCGATTTTTGGCCGCGAGTGGAATGTTTTCTGTTCCGGCTGCCCCCTGGGGGGATCAAAATCCTTGACGAAGGCCACGCTCTTGATGATGTCATAGGGAATTTGCTGAATAGCACCAGAAACGAGAAGGATTTCTAGGAAACTAGGCTGCAAATAGGTTGCGAGGTTGACGAATCCCGGAATCGGATCCCGATCGAAGCGCCGGACCACAACTTTTTTTGTAGTGGAAGTCAGCAATTGCGGTCTCCGCCGCCAAACCTTAGTGTGAACAAAATCGCCCTATTGTATCATTGGCTGAATGGGAGCCCCCGTTTCCGCAACCGTATTGGTGCGTGCTTATCTGGCGTGGTGCCGGATAGATAAAGGGCTTTCGGCAAATACACTTGCGTCTTATGAGTTCGATCTGAAGCGATTTGTCGAATATCTGGAAGTTTCCGGCGTTTCCGCTCCGGGAGTGGCGGGTTTGGATAGCGCGACCGTCCGGAGATATGTGGATTCGTTATACGCGGATGGTCTCTCCAGCCGCACCATCGCGCGCCATCTCACCACCTTGCGGAATTTCTTTCTGTACCTGGTACGGGAAGGCCGGGTGGAGAGCGACCCCACCGCTTCGCTCCGGGCGCCGCGGCAATGGAAGCGGTTGCCGCTTCTGCTCAGCCGGGAAGATCTTATCCGGCTGCTCGAATCTCCCGATACGGCGAAACCAGTGGGCCTGCGGGACCGGGCCATGATCGAGTTGCTCTATGCCTCCGGGCTGCGGGTATCGGAATTATGCGGCCTGGAATTGAACGGGATAGACCGGCTGCTCGGCCTGGCGACGGTTACCGGAAAGGGCAACCGCCAGCGAGTTGTCCCAGTGGGGCGACAGGCGCTCTCCTGGCTGGAACACTACCTTTCCGTGGCGCGCCCGGCGCTGCTGAAGGGCCGCGTCAGCCTCTATCTATTTGTGAGCGCGCGGGGCGCGCCGCTGACCCGCCAGGGCTTCTGGAAACTGCTGGTCAATTATGGGAAACAGGCGGGGATCTTTCGGGGGCTCACCCCGCATGTGCTTCGGCACAGTTGCGCGACCCATTTGCTCGAGGGCGGCGCGGATTTGCGTAGTGTGCAGACCATCCTGGGGCACGCGGATATATCGACCACGCAAATCTATACTCATGTGATGACCAACCAGCTTCGGGAGACCGTGGACCGGCGGCATCCCCGAAGCTAAGCGTCCGGTGGCGCGGTGGGAATTTAGGAAGAATTTGGCAGCGGGAGGATTTTATTGAATGGCTGATTATATGTTCATGCTTGAGAGCCATCTGAATCCAGCGCAAAATCGCGTCGTGAAACAGGTCCAGCAGATCGCCGCCGACGCGGGCCTCAATATCTACCTCACCGGCGGGGCAATGCGGGATATGATTGGGGGCTTCCCGATCCGAAACCTTGACTTTACACTCGAGGGCAAGACGCTAAAGATCGCCAAGAAGCTTACCGATAGTCTCGACGCGCAATTGGTTCGCTACGACAATACCCGGCATATTGCGCATCTGCTGTTTCCCGGCGGCGTCACGGTGCGGATTTCGATGGCGCGCAAGGAGACCTACACCAAAGCCGGGGGAGCGCCCAAAGTGGCGGCCGCCACCATCCACGAAGATCTGCTGGGGCGCGATTTCACGGTGAATGCCATCGCTCTCTCGCTGAATCCGGCTTCGCTTGGCCTGCTGATCGACCCCGCGAATGGCGTTGCCGATATCGAGCGCCATGAACTGAACACCACATACAATTACAGCCTCTATGACGACCCGGTCCGGATGTTGCGCCTTATTCGTTATAAAATCCGCCTGGGCTACGAGATTTCCGAAAGGGCGGCCCGGCAGTTGGAGAACGCCCGGCTCTCCGGCGTCGAGGAGATGATTCCGGCTTACAAGCTGAAAACCGAGTTACGGCACATCGCGAACGACCCCCATTGCGCCATCATCGTCTCCGAACTCGAGGAGCACGGTTTCTACCAGTTGTTTCGCTTTGAAGGCAAACTCTCGCGAACGGCGCTTGCGTCGCTTGGAAAATTCGGAAAAATCCGCGAGATGATGCCGCCGGACCTGAACTGGGAGTGCAATTATTTGCCGGTCTTCCTGAATATCGCCACGGAAGGTTACACGCCCAAACAGAAAACAAAATTGATTGAGGCTCTGGAACTTGAACCCGAGGAAGTGGAGCAGTGGCAGAAGCTGCCGGCGAGCGCGCGACGTCTGGAGAAAAAACTCCTGGCGCTTCGAGGGACAAAGCCCGAGGACATCTACCTGCTGCTGAGCAAGTCCCCGCCCGAGGAAGTGGTTCAGCTCTATGTGGAATCGAAAAACCGCCTTACCCAGGATCGCCTGAAGAATTTCTTCCAGAAATACCTCTGGGTGGCTCAGGAAATCATGGACCCGGAAGTGGTGGAGAATGGCGGAGAACTTGGGACACCCAAGTTCGAGAAAGTGAAGGCGCTGCTGATCGCCAAAAGGCTGCGGGCACGGCCCAGGAGAGCGCCGGCCGGGGAGGAGCTTGACCTCGAGGAGGAATTCGAGGATGAAGCGGAAGAAGGCCGGGCAGCCGCCGCCAGTTAGCCGCGGCCGGTGTTCAAAAGAGCTACCCCGGCCAGGATGAGCGCGATTCCAGCGAACTTGTTGCGGGTGAACGGCTCGGCAAAGAACAGTTTTGACCACAAAAGAGTCCAAACGTAGCTGAGCGCGACCATCGGGTAGAGGAAGGAGAGCTCTCCCTGCCGGATCGCGAGGATAAAGAAGACCGAGGATAGGACGTAAGTAACGCAGCCGGCCAGGATCCGCGGGTTGAAAATCATGTCGCGGACGCCGCGCTTCACGCGCATTGACCCCGCCTTGAGTAGCACCGCTCCGAAGGATCCGATGAAGCTGGCGATAATCACCAGTACGATGCTGGACGTGGTGGCGGTCATACGGTGGAGGGATCCCTTCCAAGCAATGCCACCCCGGCCACGATGACGATGACTCCGGCGATTTTTCCAAACGAGACGCTCTCGTTGAGAAAAAGAATCGATACCGCCGTGACCCAGATATAGGTGAGCGAAATCAGCGGGTAGAGCAGACTGAGTTGCTCATTGCGAAGCGCATGGACAAACAGCACCATGCTCAATCCGTAGAGAGAGAGTCCCGACAGCAGCGGGATATTCGTGCCGATCGACCACACGATGTGGAGGACCGACGAGGTGTCCACGCCCTGCGAGCCCATCTTGAGCAGAAATTGCGCGCCAGACCCCAGCACCGTGCAAAAAAGCACGAGCATGATCGCCTTCCGCCGCCGGAGCGTGCCGCTTGATCACTTGGCGGGGCAGGCCTTTGAGTCTCGCGGGGCGCTGCAGTG
>CAZXBZ010000164.1:0-4780 GCA_964639135.1 uncultured Solibacteraceae bacterium
CAGCGTTTTCCCAGGCGTTGGATTGTCGCGCGAGGCTCTGGCGTTTGCCAACAGCCTTGTGAGCCGCGGCGAATGAGAGAATTTGATCCCACTGGTAAATTGCGGAGCGGTGTAACGCTGGTTGGTGTTCGCGTTTCGGGTTGCCCGGAGATGGGGCGGTTGGAATGGCGGTACAGGAACAGACACGCGTCCTGATCGTGGAAGATCACGACGCGAATCGATTGCTGCTGCGCGAGCATGTCGTCATGAGCGGATGCACGCCGGTCATGGCTTCGGATGGCGTCGAGGCGCTTCGCGAAATTAACGCATCGGCGCCCGATATGGTGATTCTCGATCTCGGCCTGCCACGGCTCGATGGGGAATCCGTGCTGCGCAAGGTCCGGGAAAATCCCGACCTCAATGCGCTACCCGTGGTTGTGATCTCGGGGCTCTCTGAACGATCCCGCGTAAAGCGCTGCATCGAACTCGGCGTCCTGGATTTTATTCCGAAACCTTTTCCCCGCGGCGCTCTTGCCGGCAGGCTTCGCCACTGTCTCACCCGTTATTTGCCGCGATACGACGGCTCTGGTCTTTTCCGCGCGCGCGATTACGCACGCGAAATGGTGTCGTCTCTCGACCTTCTCGGCTTGGCCACGAACGGCCGTGACGCCGGACTTTTTGGCGCGGTGCTTGAGCTTCTGGAGCGCTTCAATCCGGAAACTCGCGGCCATCTGGAGCGGACTTCAGCCTACTGCCGCGTCCTCACCTCGCGGCTGGCGCGCACGGGCAGCCTTTCCGCGGTTATCGACGATACATTTATCGAAGATTTCTCCCGGACCGCGAGACTGCACGACATCGGCAAGCTGGCCATTCCGGAATCCATCCTTGAGAAGCCGGGCGTGCTGGATGCCGAGGAGCATCGCATCATGCGGCGCCATGTCGCGGTGGGCGGTGAGATTCTGCGGGAAATTTCCAGCCGCTTCCCGAGCGAGCCCCTTTTCGAAGTAGCGGCCGATGTGGCTCTCTACCATCACGAACGGTGGGATGGCACGGGTTATCCGTTCGGGCTCTCCGGAAGTGCCATTCCTCTCGTCGCGCGCGTCATGGCTGTCGCGGATGTTTACGACGCCCTGCGCTCTCCCCGTTCGTACAAGCCGGACTTTACTCATGAGCGGAGCCGAAGCATCATTCTTGAAGGCTCGGGAAAGCAATTCGATCCCGCCGTGGTCGCGGGCTTTCTCGAATGCGAGCGAGAGTTTGAGAATCTGTTTGAGTCGGTCGATACGGAGGCCGCCGTGCCGGCCGGCGTCCGCCCCCGCCGCGAATATCCGTGCACGCTTCCATACCACAGGGCGGCGTCTTGAACGGCTAAATTCAGAAGATGGAGTGCGCTTGCGGGCGGTTCGGGCGGCGAAAGGCTGGGCAGCCGCACAATTTAGCACAATTTGATGGAGAAAAGGCCGCGCATTCCTTCCGCGCGGCCTTTGTGTATCCGCAAATCTACGCGTTCACCGCGACGTTTACCGGCGAGAGCCAGCCATAGCGATCGGGAACCTTGCCGTTGACGAGGTCAAAGAATTCCTTTTGCAGACGCGCGGTTACCGGCCCCCGGTCGCCATGGCCCACCGGAATGCGGTCCACGCTGCGGATCGGGGTGATCTCGGCCGCCGTTCCCGTGAAGAACACTTCGTCGGCGATATAGAGAAACTCGCGCGGGATTGCCGCTTCCACTACTTCGTAGCCGAAATCGCGCGCGATCCGAATCACGGAATCCCGCGTAATTCCCTGCAGAATCGAGGCCGTGAGCGGCGTGGTGTAGATTCTGTTGTCGCGTATCACGAAGAGATTTTCGCCGGAGCCTTCGCTGATTGCGCCCGTGTGGTCCAGAACGATTCCTTCCACGTAGCCGTCGGCGAGCGCTTCCATCTTCACCAACTGGCTGTTGAGGTAATTGCCGCCCGCCTTGGCGAGGCTCGGATGCGTGTTGGGAGCCGGGCGCGTCCAGGAAGAAACGCGCACGTCCACTCCGTGGTTCACCGCTTCTTCTCCGAGATATTTGCCCCATTCCCAGCAGGCGATGTAGACGTCCACCGGATTTTTGAGCGGGTTCACGCCGATCTCGCCGTAGCCGCGGAGGGCGATCGGGCGGATATAGCAAGAGTTGAGTCCATTTACCCGGACCAGTTCCAGGCTGGCCTGGTTCAATTCCTCCACGGAATAGGGCATCGGCATGCGATAAATCTTCGCGCTGTCGAGCAGCCTTCGCGAGTGATCCCCGAGCCGGAATACCGCCGGTCCGTTTGGCGTCTCATAGCACCGCACGCCCTCGAACACGGCGGACCCATAGTGGACCACATGGGAGAGCACGTGGATTCGCGCATCGTCCCAATCGATCAAATTCCCGTTAAACCAAATTTTCGCCGTAGGTGTCATGGCTGATAATCTCCATGATAGCGGAATTAGCGTTGCAAATAGCAGCTTTTGGCGCTTCCGGCGCGCGCGGGAGGTCGCGCCGTGCCCCCGCGGCATCGCTTTTCCGCATGAGACCCGCTGCGGCCCTCGTGCGTCCAAAGTATCGCGGGTCCGGTGGCGCTAGAATGAGAGTGCCGCCGCCCGTCCGCGAGGCCGCAAGACCGGAGATCTGATTGCTTCCTGAAGACGTCCTGAATACCACGCTCCGGCGTGCCGCGGCACGCCGCGTCCTTGTGGCTGCCATTAGCGCCGCGGGCGGAGCCATCGCCGCCGTTGCCGCGCTCTTCTGCATCGCGCTGCTCGCGGGCGTTCAGGTGCTGGACGCGGTTCTCTTGCTTGCCCTCGTGCTCGCCGGCCTCGGCTGGGTGGCTTGGCGGGTGCGCCGACAGTGGCTCGATGCCTACCATACCGCGCAACTGCTCGACCGCCGCTTCCACCTGCCCGATACCCTTTCCACGGCCTGGTATTTCGCGCGGAGCGACTCCGCCGCTTCGCCCCTTCTCCAGTCCCCGCACCTTGAGCGTATTCAGCCGCTGATCGAACGCCAGCGCCGGGAAGCCGGAGAGATTCTTGGGCGAATTTCCGTCAAGGAAGCTTTCCCGCTCGAACTCGGCCGCGTCCACCTGGTGGCGCTTGCGCTGGTTATCGCCGCCGTCGCGCTCTTCGGCTATCGCTATTACTCCTCGAACGCCCTTGATATGGAGCGCCGGCTTGCCTCGCTCCACATTCCCTTCGTTGACGCCGGCGACGAGCCGCCGTTCATGACCGGGGATGAAATACAGCGGCCGGAAGCCGAACTCCGCGATTCCCCTCTCGCCGATTATCAGCCTCCCCGCGACCCAGGGCGCGAGCGTCTCGACGGCACCTACGACGACATGCCCGACATCACCGGCGTGAGTGTCGGCGACCTTCATGGGGAGGGGGAGGAGGCTTCGGAATCGAGCGACCCCGGCGATTCCATGAACCTCCGCGAACAGCTCTCGAAAGACCCGCGCCGCCAGGCCTCGGGCCAGGGGAAGGAAGGGCGCGAGGGCGAGCAGCGCAAGGCCGGGGGGAAAGAGAGCCTCTTCGACAAGTTCCAGCAGGCCATGAGCAACATGATGGATAAGTTCGCCAAGCGCAACGAAACCATGGAACAGCGCGGCGAGCAGGGCGGGGACCAGGAGGCTCGCCAGAAGAGTGAGCAGCCCGGCGACGGCGCCGATGATTCGAGCGACCGCGAAGGTAACCAGCGGACCGATACCGCCGACGCCAGCGAAAACGCCAAGCAGGGCCTGGGCGGGCAGCAGGGCCAGCAAACGGATCAGCAATCCAATTCCGCCGATTCGGAAAATGCCTCGGATGCTCCCTCGAGCGCCGGCGCACAGGACGGCAACAAAGACCTCGCCGCCTCCCGCCAGCTTGAAGCCATGGGCAAGATCGCCGAGATCCTCGGCCAGCGCGCGGACCAGGTCAAGGGCGACATGAAAGTGGAAGTCCAGCCCCGCAAGGAACAGAGCCTCGCCACCGAACTCCGCAACGTTCGCGCCGCCCACCACGACACGGGCGGAGACCTGAGCCGCGACGAAGTCCCCCTCCGCCTCCAGAACTACGTCCGCGAGTACATGAAAAACGCCCGCGCCGCCGATGCGGCAAAATCGGCCTCAACATCGGAAACGCGGGAGTAAGAGCGTCTTGGATAACTTTCAGCCGTCGTGCTGACGCAAGTTTTGCCCAATTCTGGTATCCCGCGTCATTACGTTCGCTGGCAATAGCGAGAGGCTGAATCCAGGGGGGCGCTGGTGGTTTTGGTCCGAACGGAGGGCTTCGGTTCTGAGTTGTGCGCGGTGGAAGACGCGGGCCGCCCGTTCCCGTTGGATGGTGGAGCGGAGACGGTCGCGGCGGGGTTGCCGTTCGGCGGGAGCGGCGAGCCAGCGTTCGCCAAGTTGAGCTAACTCGCGCAACTATCCAAATCGGAATTCATGCACACGTTTGCCAGCGGCCGACTGGACGTGGAGTAACAGGCCAGGGGAACCGTTGAGCGTCTGTTTCCGTGTTTCTCTGGGCCTTGCGAAGCTTCAGTGCGCGCCATGGGTTCGCAACTCGGCGGCGATCTGGCCGAGGCGCGCGGCCGCGTCGGGCGGAGAGCGGACGATGGTTCCGGAAGAGGTGTGATCCACCACGGAATCCTCGGTTACAAAGTTGAAATTCAGCATTTTCGAAGGGTTCTTCGGGTTGCGCATTTTGACATTCAGCAGGAGTTCCCCCTGAGCATTCGGCGCCGGGTTGCCGACTTGAACGTCCGTATAGGCGACGTGGACCGCGGATTGACTGCAAGCCTGCCCCAAAG
>CAZXBZ010000164.1:4790-7876 GCA_964639135.1 uncultured Solibacteraceae bacterium
AGGATCGAAAGTCAGGCCATCGGGCTCCAGCCGCAATTCCGCCTGATGCATTCCGGTGAAGGTATGGTGGTGTCCGACCCGAATCACATTATCCGGCGAGGAGGCGGACGGCCGCGCCCGCTCCGCGGCCGGCGGCGCGGCGGATGCCACCGCATTCGCCACTCCAGGCGAAGGCGCCCCTTCCGCGGCCACCCACAATGGCCATTCGTCGCCCGGATCCATGCGCAGTTGCATCGGGTCCACTTGCAGGAGGATGCGCAAACCCGTGGTTGCGGCGCCTCTCACCGACTCAGCCCCCGCTGCATTCTGCTGCTGGCGCGCCTGTTCGTAGCCCATTAGCGCGAGCCCCGTGGTCGCTAGCAGTGCCTCCCACTGTTCCTGTAATTTCGCGGGCGAGGATCTTTTCATCGAATCCGCATTGAGGAGCTGGAACCGGTACTGATTCCCGATGCGATCTATCGTGCCCTGATCCAGGCGGGTGTCCGGATGCAAGATGGAATACATGGTCGCGGTATAAAGGGCGAACGCCTTCGAAAGATCGTAGGGCGTGCCATCCCGCCGCAGCCCTTCGGCGACCGTCCGTACCAATACCTCTAACTCCCGCGCTACCTGCCGCCGGGCTTCGGGGGCTTCCGTGAGAGATGCCGCCATAGTCTCCATTGTCAATAGCCGGCCCTGGTAGGGGAAGGTGAAATCCGGAGAAGAGCCGCCGGCCCGTACCGGCTGTTGTGCCGGAGGCCGCGAACTCGTCCGCGCCCGCTGTTCCGCTTTCGCCTTGAGCGACATGGTCAGAGCGAGGGACGAGTTGTTCATCAGGTATCGCATGTTGGCCAAGTGCGCTTCGGCCATGTTCGATTGATACCCGTACATGCTCAGATACTGCGCCTGCAGACTTGCCGTGATGAGGACCGCCAAAATCGCGAGAATGAGAGTTTTCATACCGACAATGCCTCTAATCATGGAAGCGGGATTTGCGCCGTTGTCCGGTCAGTATAGCGCCGAAACGGAGGCCGTAGCCGCGAGGCAGCCAATGCGCCGACACAAAGGGAACTCCCTATTTGCGATGCGTGGACTAAAAGCAGCGAGGCCGCCATTTTCCGCCGGGTTTCCTGTGCTGCTTCGCGTCACTTATCAAGAAATGGCTCCGCCAGGCCCGGCCGGCGCGTTCTTGGCGGGGCACGGCTGGCGCGCTACCGCCTTGCCACCCCGCGATACACTGGGGTTTTACCTCACGACGGCCCTGGATCACATCGCCATGCGCAAATTCCAATTGCTGTTTCTCTTCGCCGCTCTTGCTGTTTTCCCGGGCGCTCTCAACGCCGAGGAAGGCCTGTGGCTTTTCAACAAGATTCCTTCCTCGGTCCGCCAGGAGATCCGCCAGAATTACGGTTTCGATGTCACGCCCGCCTTTCTCGACCGGCTTCGCCTCGGCAGCGTCCATTTCGGCAACGGTTCGGGCTCCTTCGTCTCCCCCCAAGGGCTGCTTTTCACGAATCACCATATTGCCTCCGATTGCGTTCAGAACTTGTCGGACGAGAGCCACGACTACATGAGCAGCGGCTTCCACGCCAAGTCCCTCCAGGAAGAACGCCGCTGCCCGGGGATGCGGGTGCGCGTGCTGCTTGAGATCTCCGACGTTACCGCCCGTGTCCAGAGTAAGGGCGGCTCGGCGAAAGACCCCGCCGAGGCCAACAAGCTTCGCAAGGCGGAGATGGCCGTCATTGAAAACGCCTGCTCCGCGAAGGGCTTCGATTGCCAGGTGGTTACGCTCTACGCGGGCGGTATGTACAACCTCTACCGCTATAAGGAATACGACGACGTCCGGCTGGTTTTCGCGCCTGAATCCAATATCGCCTTCTTTGGCGGAGATGCGGATAATTTTACGTTCCCGCGCTACTGCCTCGATATCAGCTTCATGCGCGCTTATGAAAACGGCAAACCCGCCAAGCCGGAAGGCTATCTGCGCTTCAGCCGGGAGGGGGCGCGGGTGGGCGAACTGGAGTTTGTCTCCGGACATCCGGGAACCACGGGCCGGCTCAACACGGTGTCGCAGATCGAGTTCTTCCGCGATGTCTCCTATCCTCTGTTGCTCGAACGTTTTGCTTCCCTCATCTCAACGGCGGAAGTCTACTCCGAACTGGGCGCGGAACAAAGGCGCATCGCGAGAGAAGCCATTTTTGGCATGGAAAACAGCCAGAAAGCCTACCGGGGCTTTATGAGCGGCTTGCGCGACGCCGAACTCATGCGGGAGAAGCAGAAGCAGGAAGCCTCTTTCCGCGAGGCGGTTACCGCCAAGAGCGATCTTGAGCGCCAATACGGCAAGGTCTGGGGTGAGATCTCCGCCACGATGGACGCCTATCGCGAGATCTATAAGCCCCTGCTGCTCTCTGAAACCATGATGGGCCGCGGGTCCGATCTCTTTGGCCTCGCAAAGCAATTGGTGCGCTACGCCGCGGAGATCGAAAAGCCGAACGAAGAGCGTCTCAAGGGATACAACGATGCCGCGATCCCCAATCTCAAACGCCGCGTTTCCGGAGATTACCCCATCTACAAGGAGTTCGAAGCGCGAATGCTGGCCAACTCCCTTGAAGCCCTCGCCAGGGAGTTTCCGGATGAGCCCGCCTTGAAGGCGGCGCTTGGCGGCCGCACGCCCGCCGAAGCCGCCCGGACCGCCATCATGGGGACGAAGCTCGAATCGCCATCCGTTCGCGAATCTCTTCTCGCCGATCCCAAGCTTATTCGCGAATCACAGGATCCGCTGTTTCTGCTGGTCCGTGCTCTCGAACCGGAAGCCCGCCGCTTACTTACCACGTATCAGGACACTATCGAAGGCCCTCTCGTCGAGGCGGAAACCCGGATCGCGCAAGCCCGCTTTGCCGTTTATGGAGAGAACGATTACCCGGACGCCACCCTTACCCTTCGCCTGGCCTACGGGCCGGTTCGCGGTTTCGTGGATAAGACCATCGGCTACAACCCGCCGTTCACGCCCATCGGCGAGATCTTCCAGCGGGCCACTGGCCAAGATCCCTATATTCTTCCGGAATCCTGGAAGGTGGCTCAAACGAAGCTGCAAGCAAATCTGCCCT
>CAZXBZ010000165.1:0-7836 GCA_964639135.1 uncultured Solibacteraceae bacterium
GGCGCGCTTTTGCCAGCTTTCTAGGCCCTTCTCGGCGAGCTGTACGCCCTTGACCGCCTCCCGCAAGTTCCAGCGGAACGGCGTATCCTTGACGACGTGCTTCAAGAACAGCTCCCACTGCGCCTTGAAGGCGTTGTCGTAGCTCGCTTCCTGGTCGGGAAGTTTCTGCCAAGTATCGAGGTATTTAATGGGGGAGTCGACATCCGGATTCCACACCGGCCGCGGCGTGGCGTTATATGGCTGGATGTAGCAGGCGCGCAATCCAGCCACGGCGGAGCCTTTCGTGCCATCCACCTGCACGGTCACCAGATCGTCCCTGCGCACGCGTACGCACCACGAGGAATTAAAGTGCGCGATGACGCCGCCCTCGAGTTCGAAGGTGGCGTACGCGGAATCGTCCGCGGTGCATTCGTAAGTCTTGCCGGATTCATCGACGCGCTTCGGGATATGCGTCGCGCCCAGGCAGGAAACCGCCTTCACATTGCCAAAGAGGTTGTCGAGCACGTAGCGCCAGTGGCAGAGCATGTCGAGAATGATGCCGCCGCCATCTTCCTTACGGTAGTTCCAGGACGGGCGCTGCGGCGAAACCAGATCGCCCTCGAACACCCAGTAACCGAACTCTCCGCGCACGGAAAGAATACGGCCGAAGAAGCCGGAATCGATAAGGGATTTCAGTTTCACCAGGCCCGGGAGCCAAAGCTTATCCTGCACCACGCCATGCTTTACGCCAGCCTTGCGCGCCAGTTCGTACAACTCGAACGCGGCCGCTACGTTCTCGGCGGTGGGCTTCTCGCAGTAGATGTGCTTGCCGGCGGCGATGGCGGCTTTCACCGCGTCCACCCGGCGGTCGGTTGTCTGAGCGTCGAAGTAAACGGAATAGTTCGCGTCGGCGAGCGCGGCATCGAGGTCGGTGGAATAGGGCAGGCCGCCGGTGCGGTCCGAAAGCTCCTTGAGCTTCAGCGCATTTCGTCCGACAAGCAGCGGATCGGGCACGATGCGCTCGGTTGCGCCTACCCGGATTCCGCCCTGCTGCCTGATGGCGTGGATGGAGCGCAGCAGATGCTGGTTGGCGCCCATGCGTCCGGTGACGCCGTTCATGATGATGCCGACGCGATGGATGGTTTCTTCGCTCATGATTTTTCCTTTCCTCGAAATTCGAACTGGGCCGGCGGCGCTAGGCCCCCGGCTTCTCCGTACACTGCGGGTGCGCGCCCTCGGGCAGCGGCGGCACGTCCACGCCCGCCTTGGGCAGCGTGCCGTCAAGCTCCTGCCGCCAGTGCGCGACATCGCCCGCCGGGCCGTAGCAATAGATCATCGTCAGCGGCGTGTCGCCGACGTTCGTGAGTTGGTGAAACACCGAGGGCGGGATGAAAACGGCCTGTCCGCTCGTAAGCGTCTGGCGCTCCTCGCCGAGGCACATTTCTCCCGTGCCTTCCACCACGAAATACACCTCTTCCTGTTCCTGATTGTGCCATGGCACCTGCCCGCCATTCGGCTCAAGCACCACATAGCCCATGGAGAAATTCACAGCCTGGATCGGCGAGGCTCCCCCCACCAGGTTGCGTGTCACGCGGCGCGCCGGATAGCCCCGGCCGGCCATTTTCTGAATATCGGCGATCGTCATGGGAAGCCTCCTAGCTCCAGAAGGTAAGGTATGGTTTCTGTTCGGCGAGCCGCTGCGTGTAAAGCGCGACTTCGCGGAGATGGTAATCGCCCCACATGCTGGATTCACCGCACGGAATGCTTTGTCCTTCCGGAATGTAATCCCAGCCGTTCGGGCGGTGGTAAATGGAGTGCAGCAGCAGGCCTTCATGGTCCGCGGCAGTGGCGAGATAGGGTTCCTCGAGCAGAGTCCGCAGCACGCTCAGGCCCGCCTGACGATACCGCGCACCCGCCGCGGTCTCTCCCTTATCGAGCAGCCAGGCGCCCAGGCGCAACAAGCCTTGCGCGCCGATGGCGGCGGCCGAGGAATCCACGGGTTCCTGTGCGTTGTACGGCTCCGATTCGCGGTCGAGGTAATCGCCCAGCTTATGGAGATTGGGCGCGCCGGTATCCCAGTACGGAATACCGTCCGTGGCGGTGTTCCCTATATAGAAATCGCAGACGGCTTCGGCGGCCTTGCGGTACACGGCGACGATGGCTCCCCGGCCGCCAAAAGGGACCAGCGCGTCGTCGTAGACCGAATCCAGATACTCGAGCTGCTCGGCGAACCCGCACATTGCCCAGGCAAGACCGCGCGTCCAGGTGCTGAACGGCGAATAGCCCTGCTGCGTGCTGGGGCAGCGGAAAGCGCCATCGTTGCGGTTGAAGATGGCCTCATGCACGGTGCGGCCTCGAAGGTCGTAGCTATCCCGGCCCTCGCCGTAATACACGGAGTACTTCGCCGTCATCAAGGCGTGGGAGATGGCCCGCCCGAGCAGGGAAATGCGCCGGTCGTTTTCACCCATCAGCGCGTGGCCCAGGCGATCGGCCACCACCATCACCCGAATGGTGCGCATGGTATCGACAAACAACGATTGCGGACCGTTGAAGCTATAAACAAACCCACCGTCCTTTACATCAGCCCAGCGGCTGGCCTGAGTGGCTCCCGAAGCCTTGAGCGCCAGTTCATAAAAGTGCCGCTCCCAGTCGCTCATCGCATAGGCGCGTTCATGGCCGAGCCGCAACAGATTGCCGTACGTACTGACGTTGTTGAAGCCATGGTCATGCACGCCGGTGTGCGTTACGTGAGACGCCATCACCGCCAGCGTGCGGGCACGGCCGATTTCAAGGAAAGAGGCGTCCCCGGTGGCATCGAACTGCAAAATGGCCGAACCAAACTGAAAGCCCTGGGTCCACTCCGTCCATCCCCGGCTTGTGTATTTGCCCGCGGCGGTAAATACGGGCGCGCCATCCTCGGGCTTGTAGCGTTCCTCGAGAGCGCGGATCTTCACCGCCGAGAGTTCCCACATCCGCTGAATCGCGGGAAGCAATGCCGCGGGAGTGAGGCTATCGTCAATGTGCATCATGGCTAAAACCTCTTTTCTTTCCTCATGTGGACAATCATCAGTTCGCAATCCGCGAGAGCTTCATAGGTATGCTCGAGGATGGCGTCAAACTGGACGGCGCGCCCCGCGCGGAGGTCGTGCATCTCGTGCGGAAGGCGAATGCGCAGACGCCCCTTCAATACCCAGCAGATTTCGTAGTCGTCGCCGTGGATTTCCGGCCGGGAGAGCGTGCTTCCCTTCCTCGCCAAGCCATACAGGCAGCGCGCGTTTCCATAGCGCACTTCGCGAAAAGCGAATCCGCCGGATTGATGCCGGGTCTCGCCGGCTTCGTGCGCGCCCCGGCTTTCAGCCAGCGCCAGGAGATCCGCCGTGTTCATCCCGAAAACCCGGCTCAGCTTGAACAGGGTCTCAATCTCGGCCACGCTCTGGTTGCGCTCGAGCCGGGAAAGCACGGGGATCGAGACTCCCGAGCGCCGCGATACATCGCCCAGGGTAAGACCTTCACGCTTCCGCAGTTCCCGCACCACGCTGAAATCGAACATCGGGCTGCCGTTCGCGAGGCTTTCAGCGGATTGTGACTGGAGGCTGGCGCGAGTCGGCATACGATTTTCGTTGAAGCATAAATATATCACATTGCTTATTGTCCACACAAATTTTTCAGGAAAATGGCGATTCTATTAAAGACGGGGAACGTCGCGTATCATCCAGCATCGTGAAGCGGGCAACCGGCGCATCTTGCGCGATGGATACCGCGTCCGCCGATCAGCCACCGATTGCGGCGCATAATGGAAGAGTCGCGAGCGGCGTCCCGGAAGAACCGGCGCGCTTCACGGAGTCTGTTCGAATGTTCCACCGGCACGCGCGGAACGCCGCGCTTGCCGCACAAAATCTTTAGCGGGTACAATTCGCGGGTTGCCGATTGTGAATACTGAACTGATTACCATTGACCAGATGTCCCCCGACGAGGACGCTCTCCTCACCGCGGCGGCCGCCATCCGCCGAGGTGAAGTGGTGGCTATCCCCACCGACGGCCTTTACGCTCTGGTGGCGGACCCCTTTAATCTTCACGCGATCGGCAAAGTGTTTCTCGCCAAGCGCCGTGAAATTCACCGTTCCCTCCCGCTGCTCATCTCGGATTCCTTCATGGCGGAAGACCTCGCGAAAGAATTGAGTAACCGGTTTTATCAGCTATCCCGCCATTTCTGGCCCGGCCCGCTCACGATCATCGTGCCGGCCAGCGAGAAGGTGCCCCTGAAAGTCACGGGGAACACTGGCCGTCTCGCCCTTCGCCAGGTTCAAACGCCCGTCGCGATGAAGCTGGTTGAGATTCTCCAGCAGCCGATCATCGCGACCAGCGCGAATATTTCCGGCCAGCCCACCTGCAGGAGCGGCATTGAAGTTTTTGGCACCATGGACGGCCGTCTGAAGCTGATCCTCGACGGCGGCGGCTGCATGGGAGCGGGCAGCACGACGGTGGATATTACAGAACCTTACTGGCGCATCATCAAGGAAGGCGCGGTGACGGAAAAGCAGATCGCCGACGTGCTGCACGTGGCTTAACAAGCAGATCTTCCGCCGCGCATCCACTGGATTCGAAGCTCCATCCGCGCACCGCCTATCGCGAGCTCTTGAGGCGAATCCGGGCGAACACCGGGTAGTGATCCGACGCCATCCGGGTAGTGGCATTCGTTACGACTTCAACCCCGCGCGCTTCGATATCCGGAGAAACGAAGATGTAATCGATGCGGCTACGCGGCGGCCGGCCAGGGTGCGCGGGAGAGGTCAAACCTTCTCCCTTCCCGGCCCGCGCCCACACATCCCGCATACGGGCAAGCAGAGGACGAAGCGATTCAGATCCCGGACGCGTGTTGAGGTCTCCCACGAGAATCGCCGGCAAGGCCGATTCCGCGGCCGCCTTCGCGACCTCCTCGGTTTGCGCGGGCTGATCCACCGCGATAAACGAGAGATGCGTCACCATCATCCGCACTTTGCCGCCCGGCGTTTCGACATCCGCGGAAAGCAACCCGCGCTGCTCGTTCTTCTCGGAAGCGCGAGAAAGCGGGACATTCCGGCAATCCTCGAGCGGGAACCGGCTCAAGATCGCCGTGCCATATTCGCGTGGCCCGCCCGCGCCTTGTTCGGAAGGCAGTTGGAGGTTGGGCCCGAAGCAGACGGACATTGCGAGCATGCGGGCCAGCGCGCGGGGCTGATCCACTCCACCGCTGCGAACCCAGTGCCTATCCACTTCCTGCAAACCGACAATGTCGGCGCGCGTCTCGCGGATCACCCGCGCGATACGTTCCAGATCGAGTCCGCAATCGGCCGCTGGAGTATTGGCCCCGGCACGGTCCGGGCATTGTTCATTGCCCGCGCCGTGATGAATGTTGTAGGTCAGCACCCGGAGCTCCGTTCCGCCCGCGGCGGGCTTCGGCGCGGTCCGGGCGGCTTGAGAACTCACTTGAGAACTCACGGAGACGGAGAATAGCAGCAGCGAAATGCCGATCAACGCATTCCGGAATGTGCCGGCGCGGAATTTGCTCATACGGCTATTGTGCCTGAAGCGGAGCGGCTCCATCCATGCCGCCAGCGCCGCGCCCGCCTCGATGCCGGGCCCAAAAAGCTCTCCATGAGAGCGGCGTCAGCCCATCGTCAGGCTCCACGTCAGGATGGCCAAGACAATCGTGCTGATCGCGGTGAAGATCCAATCCCGTTCACGCAGAAAGCCGACAATCGAGAGCGCCACCCTGGAGATCGGGGTTAGCAGGAGCAACAGGACGCCGACTTGCGCGATAGCCAGGCCCTTGTGCGAACTGGAAAGCTGCCCGGCGACTCCGCGCAGGGTGGAATAGGGAGTATCCGCCCCCAGGAACTTCGCAAAGTGCATCGGCTCGGCTTCATGTCCCCATAGGAACATCGCGCCACCAATCACGCCGAACGCCACGGCGATCATCACACCGCCTCGAAGCGTGAAGCTGATCAGGATCTCGAGCTGACGGTCCTTGTCGGTGTTTATCATATCTGGCCTCGAAGACCTTCGATGATCATCTGAATGGCCACAATCGCCACTACGATGGCAAAACCGAGCCGAAGCTGCCTCACCGGCAGCCGCGGCAACAGAAAAGCGCCGAGCGTGGAGCCGCTAAGCACGCCAAGCATAACGGGAAACGCGAGCACCGGATGAATATAACCGCGCCCGAAGTAGATCGCCGCGCTCGCCACGCCGGTGACGCCGATCATGAAATTACTGGTGGCCGTGGACACTTTGAAGGGAATCTTCATCACCCGGTCGAGAGCCAGCACCTTGAAAGCGCCCGAACCAATGCCCAGGAGTCCGGAAAGCACGCCGGCTCCATACATGCAGACGAAGCCCGTCCGAGCGTGAGTGGCCATATAGGGGACATCCTCGACGCCGGAATGATACACGCCGCCGAGGCGCAAGCGGCGCGCAAAGGCGCTGGCTTCGACGCTCCCCGTCCGCTCCCGCCGCACCTGGCCGGTCTGCCATGCCGAATAGAGCAGGACAGATCCAAAAACAATCGCCAGCGTGGAAGTGGGAAGCACCCCGGCAAGCATGGCGCCGCAAATAGCGCCGACGGTCGTCGCCAGTTCCAGAAACATGCCGATTCGAATATTCGTGAGGCCGTCTCTCACATAGGTGGCGGCCGCACCGGAAGAAGTGGCGATCAGTGAGACCAGGCTGGCCCCGATGGCATAGCGCATATCCACGCCCAGCAGCAGCGTGAGCGCTGGCGTGACAATCACCCCGCCACCCAGACCGGTGAGCGACCCGACCAAACCGGCGAGTACGCCAATACCGATCACGACAAGGGTTAGCTCGAATGCGGGCACGAATAACTTCCAGCGGAACCCTCCGCGGCGCGCGCCGGCCAACGGAAGACTCCTGGGAACAGATTATCCAACTCATCCGGCCACGCGCCACCAAATCGCTTCCTTCCAACGGAGGCCGGGCCGTGAAGGCACTCCAGACAAACCGTCAAATCGGGCGCTGCCGGGCGATCCAGGCGGCCAGCGCCGGCTCGGTGAAGTCGCGAATGCTGAGATCGAGCATCGGAAACTGCTTGTGCGTGGAAGTAACGCCCACCACGCGCGCCCCGGCGGCAAGACCGGCGGCGACGCCCGAGAAAGAATCCTCGAAAATGATGCAATTGCGCGGAGCGAGGCCCAATCCGGCCGCAACTTGCAGGTAGATATCCGGGGCGGGCTTGGCGTGAAGAACCATCCAACCGTTCACTTCCACGCGGAAGTACTTGCGCACTCCGGCGGTGTCGAGAGCGAAATCCGCATTGGCCTGCTCGGCGTTCGTGCCGAGCCCGACGGGCCGCTCCGCGTTCGCGCGGAGAAATTCATGAAGTCCGCGCGCGAGACGCTCCTCGAATTGCGGCGTCATCAATTCCCGGAAGAGCGCTTCCTTTTCCTCGGAATGCCGTTTGACGTCCTCCGGCGTCATTTCCGGAAAAAGCTCGTTAAGAATCTGGTCGTTGCGTTTGCCGTACATATGCTCCGCGAACTTAGCGGGCATACTGACTCCCAGGCGGGCGAGATACCGCGCCCACGCGATCTCATGAACGGGATTCGAATCAAGAATGACACCATCGAGATCGAAAATGATGCCAAGCCCGTCCGCAACGGTAAATGAAGCCATGCTCATCCTTCCAAAAGGCTGAGGATAACACGGTATGCACACGAAGCCGGGCCGCGAAGGCCGCGAGACAGGCAACCCTTGCCTGGTTCCGCGGAGATTCGGGCGGATCCACGGCGTCTCGATGACGGCGAGCCCTCTGTTAGAATCGTGCTTTCATGGCTACGCGTGTCAGCATCTTCGTCACCT
>CAZXBZ010000166.1:0-7744 GCA_964639135.1 uncultured Solibacteraceae bacterium
CGCAGCGGGCGTGGCATCGCGGGAAGTTCCAGCGCAAACCGCGTCCCTCGCGAGGGCTCGCTGAGTACGTCGAACCGGAAACGGCCCGCGTAGAGCACCTGAAGCCTTTGGCGCGTATTGCTGAGCCCGATTCCTTTCTGGAAAACTTTCCCTCGGTCCTTTTCTTCGATCCCCACTCCGTCATCGGAAACGGATAGCCGCAGCACATCCCGCCCGGCCATTGCTTCAATGAGAATGGCGCCGCCTTCCACCTTGCCGCTAATTCCGTGTTTGATGCAGTTTTCAATGAGCGGCTGCAGCAGCATATTCGGTACGGGCCAATCGAGCGCGGCTTTATCAATCCGCTTCTCGAAGCGGAGTTTGTCGCCGAAACGCACTCCCTCAATCGTCAGGTAATCGTCGATGAAGCTGATCTCTTCCCGTAGCGGAACGAAATGCTCCTGCTGCCGCAGGAGGCGCCGGAGAATATGCGAGAGGCGGTAGACCACTTTGCGCGCCTGGTCCGGGTTGATACGGATCAGCGACGAAACCGAGTTAAGCGTGTTGAAAAGAAAGTGCGGGTTGATCTGCCGGCTGAGCGCTTCGAGCTTCGCCTCCATCAGCAGAATGTTCTGCTCTTTCAGTTTCGATTCATAGCGCTGATTGTTCCAGATCTTCACCGGAATGGTGATGGCGAAAAACGTGGCCAGGTAGGTGGCTCCCTCCAGCCAGGCGCTGCCGTCCGGATCCGCCGGGCGGAGCACGAACAGGTACCGCGAACTGAAAAGTTGAGCGATGATCTGCCGGGAGAATTCCGCCGCGAAAATCAGGGCGAGCGCGAGCACATGAAAGCCCGCCTGCGGGTAATCCCGCTCCACCAGGTACAGTCGGAAGAGACTGCGGTCGAAGAAGGGAGAGATCTGCCATACTTCTTCGGGGTCCGAGGCAATATCGCGCAGCAGCGCGGCCGCCACCGCTACGCCGGCGAAAAGGATCACGGAGAAATACTCGCCATGGAAAATGGCTGGGAGCGAGATCAATACCCCCGCCACAAGCGCCACCAGGTAGCCGCCCACCAAGCCGGCCAGAAAACTCCCTTCCAGGCCGAGATCCGCCGCCTGGTAAGAACTGGTGACGATGCGCACGCTCACGCTTACGCCGAAGGCCAATGCAAAGCAGAGCGCGAGCAGTAAACGCTGTTGATAGCTGCGCTCCTCGGTCATCAGCGCGTGGGAGAAGAAGCGGAATCGGACGAGAAAACTGGCGATGGCGGCCGAAATGCCCACTTTGATCAGGAGCGTGACGAGGAGAGGGTTGGGCATGCCAGTCTGCGCCCCATTATAAAATAAGGATCAGGAGGGTCATGCCCGCCTGCCCGCCTTCCGCGGACAAGCTGTTTGAACCGCGAATGCGCGGCGCGTTCCTCCCGATTCGAAACATGCCCGTAGAAATAAAGCTGGTTGCGGAAGCACACCTCCCCACGCAATTCGGGGATTTCCAGATCCATGGTATCGAGGCGGAGGTGAACGGCCAGAAGGAAGAACTGGTCGCTGTCCGGATGGGAGACCTGCGCGCGGAGCCGCCGCCTCTCGTGCGCGTTCACTCCCAGTGCCTGACGGGCGACGTGTTCCATAGCCTGCGCTGCGATTGCCGGGCGCAACTGGAGATGGCGCTTCGTCTGATTGCCAAAGAGGGCAGGGGCGCGGTGATCTATGAGCAAAAGGAAGGGCGCGGCATCGGTCTGGTGAATAAGATACGCGCCTATGAATTGCAAGATCACGGGGCGGATACCGTGGAGGCGAACGAACAACTGGGCTTTGAAGCCGATCTGCGCGATTTCTCCGTCCACGGCCACATCCTGAGGGCGCTCGGCGTTCGCGCGGTGCGGCTGCTCTCGAATAATCCGGATAAAGTCGCGGCCGTGGAAGCCGCCGGTATTCCGGTGGTGGAGCGCGTGCCCATCATCGTGGATCCCACCGAGATCACCGCCTTCTACATGCGGACCAAGAAAGAAAAGCTCGGCCATCTGCTGTAGCGTTACCGGAGAGATTCATCGAGTTGCCGCTTACGCGGCGATTTGTTACCAAGAGTCCGAGGGAACGTGTCCATCGCCCCGGCCTCCACGTCCCCGGCGCGGAGAGTCCGTTGTTTTCGAATCTGGCGGATTGGGGGCGTGGCTAACGCCGGCTGGCTTGCAGCGCCAGGCAGAAGAGAGAGCCTTGTTCGAGGGCTTCGTCGGTGGCGCGGCCAGCGGCGTCCTCTCCGGCTTCCGTGGATACGCCAGCCGCCAATTCGGCGGCTTTGCACCGAAGCGTGCGTGAGCTTACGGCGTGGGAGAGCGGGAATCGTTCGAGATCCCATTCGGAACCAGCGCCGAACTCAATATGCAGCGCATACCCGGTATCGCTCTCCGCGCATCCAGCCGCCGTGGCATGGAGCGCGATGGATGGCTCCGCGTCCGCCGATTCCTGGCGAAGCACGGAGGAGGCTTCCGGCGCGGATTCGTGCCGTGTGGATTCCGGCGATATCCTCAGCCGTGTACCGGCCGAAATGTATTCCTCCGCGTCCAAGATAGCGCCTTGCGGCCAAATCTCTTCGAGATTCACGGTTTGAGATCTTGAAACGCCAGTCTCGTCCACCCACTCAAGGACAACGAGCTCGGAGCAGAGCCAGCGATCCTCGGGCACGGTGGGTTGTTCCGCTTCGCGGGCCGCGCGGGACGCCTTGGCCGGTGGGGGCGTATCGCGTTCGGATTCGGGGTTCGAGCCGGTTTTCCCGCCTTCGCGTTGCAGCGGGGGCTTGCCGGGGCTTTCAGGCATCTCGGTCGTCATGTTGGTCAAAACCTAATTATCGGCCCGTGCGCGAGAGCCTTTAGTCCGCCCTGGCTCTCCTCGGGTCGGGGGCGTTGGCGCGGCGATTTCCCCGGGATTTGAAGTGTCGGATGGTGCTTCCCCAACCAGAGTAACGCCGATTCGATCGAGTTCCGCCAGGAACTTTTCCTTTTCCAAAAGCAGCGTCCGGCCGGCATCGACCGCAATCGCCGTGGTTCCCGTCTCCTGGAGCACGGGAATCGACGCCAGCCCCAGGACCGGGACGTCAAAAAGAAGGTGCCGCCGCCGGCGGGAGCCCTTTACCAGGCAGAGCCGCCGGCCGTCCACCAGGGACGCCGCGCGGCGCAACATGGCGTCGGTGCCTTCCATGGCTTCAAGGGCAATGCACGCGCGTTCGCAAACGGCGACGCTCTGGCCGACGTCCACCTGGGAAAGGGCCGCGGCGATACGCCGGCCGTATTCAAGGTCGGCGCGTTCCTCCCTGGAGGGCTTGCGCCGTGTTTGAATTCCCATGCCAGCCAGCATTGTTTTGAGGAGCAGCGTGGAATCCACTAAATGGATTCCCTCCGTTTCGAGCGCGCGGATTACCCCGCCGATCAGGGAATCCGTGTTCTGGCTGGCGAGCGAAGCCAGCACCTTCACCAGCTTCCAGTCCGGCCGGATTCTGGAAAAAATCTGGCCGTGCTTCACTTGTCCGGCCATCATCACCTGGCTGATACCCTCGCCATGGCACAGCTCGATCAGCTTTCCAAGCTGTCCGAGAGAAATCCAGTGCGTGCGCGCCGCGAGAGCTTCAATCTCCTTGGAAGCCTCCTCCCGGATTCCGAAGGCAATGACCTCGTCGCCCGCCTGACGGGCCGCTTTTAGTGCAAGTAGTGGGAACTTTCCGTTGCCCGCGATGAGTCCGAAACGCATGGGAAGCTGTAGGGGTGTCTCTCAGGATCAGTGTACGCCGGGGCGGCCTCCGTCTGAGTCCGCGGCGGGCGAAGCCGGTTAAATTGCACGGGCGGGCCGTCGATTTCCGCCCGCGGTGCGTCTAAGGAATCAAGCGCGTATACCGTCCGCTTCGAGGGGATCCGAGGAACGCCAAATCCAGGCAGGCCCTCGGAAAACCATTTCGAAGGGGATTTGGTTTTATGATATAAATTCGGGCCAAGTACGTACGGGCGGATCTTCGTACGAACGGTGACGAGCCGGAGCTTGGTTTAGGACATCCTATGATCCACACCGGATGCGGGAGGTAAAGGATTGATCGCTACGCTGCTGATCGCGTATTTTTTCCAGGCTGTTCAACCGGCGGCGCAGGTAGCTTCGGAGAACCTGCCTCCACCCGAGCAACTGGCTGATCTGCCGCAAAAGGGGCTCTTCGAACTCGTCATGCAGGCGAGCCCGCTGGCGCTGACCATCGATGTGATCCTGGTGGCCTTCTCCATCTTTTCGTGGACAATCGTGTTTTCGAAATGGAAGGAGATGCGCACGGTAAAGGGATCGAACGACAGGTTCCTGAGAGCGTTCCGCAAGTCTCCGGGTCTCGAGGCCGTAGCCATGGCGGCGGAACAGTTCCGGCCGGCGCCGGCGGTGACGGTATTCGAGTTTGGTTACGACGAGGTGGCGCGGCAGGCGCGCGCCAAGGGCGCGCTCAGCAACCGGAATTTAGTGGAGCGCAGCCTGATGCTGGGCATTAACGCGGAAACCGAGCGGCTGGAGAGAAATCTGAATTGGCTGGCGACCACCGCCTCCGTCTGCCCCTTCATCGGGTTATTCGGCACGGTGTGGGGCATCATCGGCGCATTCCAGGGGCTCGCGACGGCGGGCAGCGCCAGCCTGCGGTTTGTGGCTCCGGGTATTTCCGAGGCGCTGGTTGCGACCGCCTTGGGGCTGGGCGCCGCGATTCCGGCGGCGGTGGCGTACAACCACTTCGGCGCGCAGTTACAGAGCGTGGGCGCGCGCCTGGATGATTTCGCCCTGGAGTTCATGAACCTGGTGGACCGCACCTTCGAGGGCTAGCCATGGGCATTACCGGAGCAAATGGCAATGGCAATGGGAACGGGAATTCCAACGGAGGCGGCTTCGGGGCGAACCCGTTTGGCCGCCGCCGCCGCGGGATGAACGGCGCGATTTCCGAGATGAACGTAGTCCCTCTTGTGGACGTCGTGCTGGTGCTCCTGATCATCTTCATGCTGACGGCCCACGTGATGGAATTCGGCCTCGAAGTGGAGGTGCCCCGCGTGCGCACGGTCCGCAACACTTCCGAGGAACTGCCCGTCGTTACCCTCACCAAGGACGGCGAAGTATATCTGGCGGAAAAGCCAGTGAACGTCAACCAACTGGTGGCGGCCATCAGGCAGAAATACCCAGGGCAGGAAGGCGTGTATATCCGCGCGGACAAGAACGTGATTTGGGAGCCGATGGCTCAAGTGATCAGCGTTCTCGGAGATGGCAAACTCGCGGTACGCATGGTGACGCAACCGGTTGAAGACACGCCGCGTCGAGGGCGTTAGCCCGCCGGGAATGGGAAGATAGCGGAAGTGAGCCGGATGCCCGCTGAATTCGGGCGCGGCCGCGAATCCGGCATTCCCGCGAAATCGGGGAACTTCCTCGATGCCCGCGCAATCCGCGCGAGCCGTTGATGGATGGACGATGGTGAACGTAAGCGACATTCTCGACCGGCCGCAACCTCTCAAGGGATCGCTCGTGAACTCCCTGTTGCTGCATGGCGCCGTCGTGCTTGCCGTCGTTCTCGTGCAATTGCGCTTGTTTGGGCCCGTGGGAGAAGCTTTCGGAGACCCCAACCCCACGTTTGGCGGATCCGTGGGGATTTCTCCGGTCAAGACGATTCCGCTCCCGGCGCGCAGCGGGCGGCCGAACCCGGTCGCGAACGATACCGAATCCCAAGTGCCGCAAGCGCCCCAGCCGGCCGCGAGAGATCAAGTCAAATCGCGGGAAGAGCCGGAGACCACCATCTCTCTCAAGGGGAAGCCCGCTATTAATAAGGAAACCACCAGCCGGCGCCGGAATCTGCCCGAAACGCCGAGCAATCAGGTATTCAGCTCGCAAGGGGCGGCCGTGGTGTCGCCGCAGTATGGCGGAAGCGGAGGCGATGGTGGCGGCGTGGGCGTGAGCATGCCGTTTGGCGGCCGCTTCGGCTACTACGCGCAGCAGATCCGGGATCTTATCCAGCGGAACTGGCGCACGGACCGGATTCCGCCGAATATCACGTCCGCTCCCCTCGCGCGCGCGTCCTTTGTGATCCGCCGCGATGGAAGCATAACAAACGTAAATCTTTTGCAGCAGAGCGGAGTCTCCGCCGTGGATTACTCCATTCTGCGAGCTATTCAGGACGTCGGGAAATTCCCGCCGCTTCCAGTCGGCTTCGAGCGCAGCGAAGCCACCGTTGAAATTGCATTTGAGTTTCGCCGATGAAGACTACAAGAACCTTTCGTGTTGGATTGATGAGCCTGCTCGGTTTGATGGGGCTCCTGTTTAGCCTGGGGCTGGCTTGGGCGCAAAGTGAGCGGACTTCCGACATCGTCCTCAAGATCCTCGGAACCTCCCGTCCCAAGATCGCGCTGCCGGATTTACGCGGCACTGGCGCGGCTCTTGATTTAATGCCGGTTTTGAACCAGACGCTTTATACCGATGTCGATATGTCCGGCGTCTTCAAGGTTCAGCCGAAGAGCATGTATCCGCTGCAGGTGCCCCAGCGGCGCGAAGACTTTCGCCCGCCGGAGGGTAACCGCTACGGAAACGGCCTCTACCTCCGCGACTGGAGTCAGCCTCCGGTGGAGGCAAACTGGCTGGCGGTTGGCTATGCCGCGGAGCAGAGCGGGCGCCTGGTGCTTTTCGGCTATCTTTACAACGTGAATGAGCCGGATCTCGCCAATGCCGAGGTCTTCGGCAAGATGTACTACGGGTCGCTCGACGATGCCGGCGCGCGTGCCGTGGCCCACGAATTCGCCAACGACATCCTCAAGCAGTTCGGAAGCCGGACTCTCGCCGGAACGCGGATCTTCTTCGTAAGCAATCGAACGGGCAACGACGAAATCTGGAGCATGAATTACGACGGCACTGAGCAGAAGCAGTTTACCCAGTTGCGCGCGCTCACCCTGATGCCCGCGATCTCGCCCGACGGCAATTTGCTCGCCTTTACCACCTTTGCGGAAGGCACGCCCACGATCCGCGTATATTCGGCTGAAACCCAGCAGCGCAGGCCGTTCGTCAACGCGGTGGCTTCGATGAATGCGACCCCGGAGATCACCAGGGACAACTCGCATATCTATTTCGCCTCCACCGCGGACGGCAAGAGCACTCAGATCTATACCGCGGGCATCAACGGCGCGGGTATGCGGCGGCTG
This sequence comes from uncultured Solibacteraceae bacterium, assembly GCA_964639135.1. Taxonomy (GTDB): domain Bacteria; phylum Acidobacteriota; class Terriglobia; order Bryobacterales; family Bryobacteraceae; genus JACTMJ01. The sequence continues at coordinate 7,166 of CAZXBZ010000166.1, forward strand.
ACCTATTCCGGCGCCGTCGAGGTTTCACCGCGCGTGAATCCCAAAACCGGCGCCGACATTCTCTTCGTCTCCGACCGGGGCGGAACGCCGCAGATCTACAAAATGAACACCGATGGCGCGAACGTGGAGCGGCTTACGTCAGGGGCCGGCGAGGCGCACAACCCGGCTTGGAACCCCGATGGAGAAACCATGGCGTTTGCGTGGTCTCGCGGCTATGAGCCCGGAAATTACAACGTGTTTATCATGGATACGATCAGCCGCCAGTACACCCAGTTGACTTACGGAAGCGGCCGCAATGAGAATCCCTCGTGGTCTCCGGACGGGCGCAGACTGGTGTTTGGATCCAACCGAAATGGACAGTCGCAAATTTGGACCATGCTGGCTGATGGTACCCAGGTTCAGCAACTGACATCGAGCGGCAGGAACAGAATGCCAGTGTGGAGTGTCAAGTAATTATGGTGTTTGAACCGAGGACGAAGAAGGCTTTGAAATGCGGACCCTGAATGTGAAATAATCTAAGCGGCCCTTCTTTTCAAATACTTGCTGGCACCGTAACCCTCCTATGCGCTAGGATAAATG
>CAZXBZ010000167.1:0-7686 GCA_964639135.1 uncultured Solibacteraceae bacterium
TGCCGTTGCACCAGCGGAAACAACAAGGGATACCATCTCCTCTTCTCGGCTGGAATGGATGATTGCGTCGCGTCCGAATTCCGTTAACCATGTGCGTTTCCTCCCGGCCAGAACAAGCGCGAAGCATTGTCGTGCAGCAGCCTTTGCCCCAGCCTCACCGCTTCCGTCTCTGAAAATTGGCCGTCCCGCACTTTCCCGGCCAAGACGTGCGCAACGTTTTGCCGCGCGATTTTCGCATGTGCGTAGGCAAGCTCCGCGTAGTTGAAATCCCCGCCAAACGCCACGATCTTATTTGAGGGCACAAGGTCCAACACTTCCCGGAGCGCCCGGCGGCTAGCCTCGGGCGAGATAATGTGGGTCCAGCAGAAATCAATATGTACATTAGGAAATGTCTTGGCGAGCGCCCCGGTCTCGCCAAAATACGGATATCCCATGTGGAACAGGTCGAATGGGATACGAGGATAGAGAAAGAACAAGTTCGTCAGGTGTACAGGGTTCGCGTTGACGATGAAGTTCGGCCGCAGAATCGCATTCAGCCCGGTGTGAATCTGTACCGGAATCGAATGTGCTTCGGCCAGTCGCATCACCTGGTGGAACATATAATCCTCGAGGTCGCGGTAGGGACGATCCAGGCGCCGCCGGAAACTATCGAGAGGTTTCGGACCGCCTCGCATCAAGGCTTCAAAGCTACGGGAGGCCGCCGGCTCCTCTGCTTCACGGAAAAGAATCTCACGCTGGGCGGCGAGCAGCGTCTTCACCGCCACCATCCCGGCTTCCCGGGCTTTCAGAAACACCGCTTCGGCCGCCCGTGTAAGCCCCCGGAGAGTTGTGATCGAAATCCCACTCAATTCTTCAAGTGAGGCGATGTCGCTGGCATCGCCTGGGACAACGAACGAGTCGAACTCCCTCGCGATCACAAAAAACTCAGGATCGGGTGGAGTCGGCTCTCTGGTCCGATCATCTTGCACATAAAATCGGATTCTCGCGCGCCGTTTAAGGATCTCCCGGTGCAGGCCGGGCTTGTTACTGGCGCGGATTGCGTCATTTATCTTGCCGGCCGTGGCCTCCGTAATCTCGTCGAAGCCGTGAATGTCGCGGATGGCGGTGCGCAGGCACTGGCTGTAGCCCGTCCGTCCCGAGAATTCCCAGTAAGGCGCAACCGCTCTCCATCGCTCCGCATCGGAAGCGTCCTTATCGCGGACCAGCTCAAGCTTCGCCTCCGGCATGCCGGCCGAAACCGCATCCGCGATGGTGTAATGTCCCAGGAGATCAAAGAAATCAGTCCGCCGTGCAATGCGCTCGCGTTCATCCAGAATGTGCTCATGCGAGTCGGCGATCTCCATGCTGGCGAACTCAGCCATAAGCTGTTGTTCGAGTGAGCCCGCGCTCCGCGGCCCGCTCTTTGACGCATGCAGTCCGCTCGGGAGAATCAGGCCGGCTAGAAATGCGCGCCTTTTCGAAGACATGGGTTCCCCCCTCTCCGCAAAAACAATACACCGACGGTAGCACCTCTTTCCATGAAAAGCGGATCATGAGCGGCGAAAGACGCAAACTGTCCGGTCATCAATCCATCTCCGGCGATTGGCCCGCGAGCCGTAACGTGGAGGGGCGGGTGCATCGCGCATGGAACGGAATCCGTCGGATCATCGCCCAGATTTCATCGCGGCGTATCCCGTTGCGGCGCCGCGTTTCATCTGCTACCTTTCGTTCAAGGCTACTGCTTGACTGGTTCCGGATTTGCGGCTCCATATATCGAATGACCCCGGCCTCACGGCCAATGTTTGTCAACCTTCAACAGAGGCGCGAAGGCTCCTCAAGGGGAGATGACATGAGGAAAAACTATCCGGAATATCACAAGCATCTGCAGGAACTGGTGGCGAAACTATCCTGCCAGTTGCCGGGGCCCATGGCCGGTTTTGCGACGCTGCACGCCACCGCCCTGGCCAGCGGAGCATTGACCACCAAGGTTAAGGAACTCATCGCGTTGGGAATCGCGATTGCCGTACATTGCGACGGTTGTATCTCTTATCACATCCACGACGCCCTGAAAGCGGGCGCTTCCAAGGACGAGATTCTCGAGACGATCGGCGTTGCCGTGCTGATGGGCGGCGGCCCATCGATGGTTTATGGAGCGGAGGCCTTCGAGGCACTCAATCAGTACGAGGCCGAAGCGGCGCTCGAACTGGCCGCCCAATAGCGGAAGATTTCCATTCCGGGACGGGGTAAAGACAAAACGCTTCGGCTCGTGGCGGCCGCGGCGTACCCCGCCCGGCATCTCTCGTCTCAGCCAGCCACGGTTTCCATGGCGACGGCGTCTTGCGCGCGGATGCCAAGGCTTTGCGGCTCACCGCGAGTTCCCGAGCTCGTACCATTCCCGTTGAATGGATCGTTGCGCGGCGCCTACGAATTCGTCGGCGAGATATGTCCCCGCTAACCGGGCTCGATTCGGAATTTGCTCCGTGAGCAGACCGGCGGCCGCGCGAGAGACCTCCGCGTTATAGCTTGCCGTGCCGTCTTCTCCAACTTTCCAGGGGAGCAAAAAAGGATACTGGCTATCCGTGCTGGCACGCAGTGTTTCCCCGTTCTCGAACCGGACTTCCACGCTGACGCGAGGGTAATCATCCGTATGGGAGTTCGAAAACAAGAGGGTGACGATTTCCGGGATCTTCCGCGGATTCCTCAGGGTGTTCGCCAGTAACTCTCTTTGTTTTGCCCCCGCCTTGGCGGTCTCACGATGAAAGGGTCCATTCACGTCGGCGATCCGCTCCTCGATCCAGGAGGCGCTAATCCCAAGATTCGCCAAGTCAGGCTTGGAGAGAGCGGGTGCTCGCAGCGCCGCAACCAGCGCGCTCACTTTCGCCTCCTCGATGCGCCGGTCCCCGTCAAGAAATTCGCCCGCTTGACGATGGATTGAGACGGCCGCCTCCCGGCGTGTGCCGACGCCGGTCCATCGCGAATGAATCGTGATGCCGTGAACAACCTCCTGCCCGGCCGCGCAGCCTGACGTGAGGGCCATTCCGAACGCAGCTAAAACTGTCCGACGCTGAATCACGCCTCAATTATTACCCATACTCGCGGAGTACGGCGCCCCAATCGGAGGCGGCTACTCCACGCCGGTAAGCTTGAGACCGCAGCCATCGGGTAACGCTATCCCGGAGTCGAGGCGCTGACGAGTTGTCGGTCGTAGGTGTCCGTGGTCGCTGCCTCAAGAATCACCCACGCTGCATCTTCATACGACACAAAGGGACCGGCATCGCGGTTGATGCGTATTGTTTGGGCGATATCCGCGCTGCGGTGGCCAGCGCTGGCCATGCGTCCCGGGCAAAAGATGACGTAATTGATGCCCTCCGCGCGGATCGCATCGATGCAAGCACCGTGCGCCCGATAAGCGCCTTCCACCCAGCCTCCCAGGAACATCAGCCGCTGGTAGTTTGGTGTAACGCCGTCGTCGGCCAGGACGTTCGTGGTACCGGCGGGCCAGCAGAGCTTGCCCGCGCCATGACGTTTGACCGCGGCGGCTAGCGCCTGGGCGAGTCGTGGGTCCGCGCCCCGTCCGGACAGGACCACATCGGCGTTCCGCATCGCACGGTCCAGCACGGCCGGATCCGTGCCGTCGCCCTCGATGACCGCGCTGAGCCGGGCGGTATCCTCGGCTCCGAGCGTAGCTTCCAGCTTCTGGCGATTGCGCACGAGCACCGAAACTTGCAACTGGCGTGCCAGAGCTTCGCGAACCATGCACTGTCCGAGACCGCCTACACCAACAACCAACACACGCTGTGCTTGCATGCCTCCATCGTAAGCCACAACGGGCCGGACGAGACCGGGAGCCCTGAAGCACGGAGCAAGTGGAACCGCGGCCAGCGGGAGAACGGGTACGCGGACACCCGAAACCGGTGGATGGGATGACTATAATACAGACCGCTCCACCAGTACGGCCTTGGAGGCTGGCGATGCCATTGTCCGGTGCGGTCATGGCTGGCTAGTTCCGGGTCACACGCTGTTGCTTCCGTCTCCCGTTCACCGTCACTATGGGTAGAAGGAACCTCCATTCAACATGAACTCTTTTTTGCGGGTGATGTTCTGGACCCTGAGCGTGGCGACGTGTGCCATCGTGATTTTCTGCGCTTATCACGTGGAAGGGCCGCTCGCCGTCAACTGGCCTTTCGCCGGCATCGCGATCTGGGGAGCGCTGGCGGCGCTGATCTTCGCGGTGGGCCTTTTCCTCTCCATGCCCCAGACGCGCAACGGGCGTATCGGGATTGTCCTCGCGCTGTTCGTACTGGCCTTCACCAGTTACGCCAGCTTTGAGACTCTAAACCGTACGAAGTTTCCCTACCATACCGCGGATCTTTCGGTAACACTCCAATCCGCGTCGGGCGGCGAAGTGAAGCTTGGCGGTGTGCTGGTGGAGCCGCAACACCGCTCCGGCCTTCCCGTGGTTCTGCTGATGCCCGACGCCTCCCCGGATTCCTACAATCGCAACGTGTTTTATGCCGAAGCGCTGGCCCGCCGCGGCGTGGCGGCGGTGGCTTACGGCCGGACCGGCGGCGCGGACGCGGGCCCGCTGGCCGCGGCCGATATCGAGACGCGCGGCGCGGACGTTATCTATATGCTCGATCTTCTCGAAAAGCGTACGGAACTCGACATGAGCCGCGCGGGCGTCGCGGGCTTTAGCGAGAACGAGTGGGTCATCCCTTTCACGGCGCAGAAAACCAACCGCATCAACTTCGCGATTCTCCTGACGCCGAGCGGCATGGAACCGGTGGAACGAGTGCTCGCGGATATGGACCGGCAATTGCGCGCGGCGGGCCTCTCCGCGGAAGACATCGTGGCCGCGAAAGCCCTCGCCAAGGACCTCTCGGACAGCCTCCGCGAAAGCGACCGCGGAGCGAAGCGCGCCGCCCTCATTCGGCGATGGGATGCCGCGAAGGATACGGCGTGGTTCAAGGCGGCAAACTTCCCGAACGATCCGCCCGAACCGGACAGCCTCAGCCCCGCCGGCGTCTCGCTCGCATTCGATGCGTCCCGCCTGTGGTCCCGAATCTCCGTGCCCGTGCTGATTCTGGCCGCGGGCAGCGATCCGCTAAACGCGCCGGAGACGGCAAGAGAGCGCTTCCCACGATATCTCGCCGAAAATAAGCAGGCAGCCTGGGAATTGAAGATCGTCCCAAACGCCAACCACAAGATGCTGACCGGCGCGGATTCCTACAACTCGCTCGACGCCAAATTTCCACCCGGATTGTTCGACGATCTGGCCGCGTGGATCAAGAAAGCCACCGAGCCGGCGGTTACAGGGCATTGACCGGAGCTAATCGAGCAGCCCGCGCAGAAACTCCGGCTCGGCGTTGCCTCCGGAAAGCGTGATTCCAATGCGTCCGGCCGGGGCGGGCAGCTTACCGAAGAGTACGGCGGCGGCCGCGGCGGCGCCGCTCGGCTCGGCCACCACGCGGAGTTCCCTGACGATCCATCGGGCCGCTTCCACGATCTCCTCCTCGCTCACCGTCAAAATGTCTTCCACCAGCGCCTGAATAATCGGAAAATTCGTCTCGCCGACACAGGTGGTGCGCAGGCCATCGGCAATCGTTTCCGGCGGGGGAATCGCGATTCGCCTTCCGGCTCGCAGCGATTGCCGCACGTCGTCCGCGACCTCCGGCTCCACGCCGAAAATGCGGATCTTCGGATTCGCCGCCTTGGCCGCCACCGCGCAACCGGCCAGCAAACCGCCACCGCCGAGGCAGACGGCCAGCGCATCGAGGCCCGGAGCCTGCCGCATCAGCTCAGCCGCCGCCGTGCCCTGGCCCGCGATGATCCACGGGTGATCGAAGGGCGGAACAAGCGTGCCGCCGCGCTCCGCCTGTACGGCCCGGGCAACGGCCTCGCGGTCTTCGCGCCGGCGGTCGTAAAAGACAATCTCCGCGCCCCAACCGCGAGTGCCTTCAAGCTTCACCCTGGGTGCGTCCGCGGGCATCACAATGGTGGCGTGCGTACCGGCGTCGCGCGCCGCGATCGCCACCGCTTGTGCGTGATTTCCGGATGAAAACGCCACGACGCCCGCTGGGAGTATGTCCGCTGGAATTTGCCGCACGAAGTTCGTTGCCCCGCGCAGCTTAAAAGAGCCGCCTCGCTGCAAGTTTTCCGCTTTGAAGAAAAGTCTGGCCGAGGCCCGCTCGTTCAGGCGTTCGCTCTCAAGCACCGGTGTCTCGCGGACCCAGGGCCGGATCCGCGCTTCCGCTTGCTCAACGCGGGCAAGTGAAACGGCAAGGCTCATCGGCGGAATCCCCTTCCATCAGCAAGCGAGACACGCGCGCGCCGGATGCGGCGTCATGCCACGCGCAGCCTAGGTATGGCTGCTTGGAAGCACGGACGCGGGAATTTCTTCGTCCGCCGGTACATCGCATTCCTTCGCCTGCCGCCAGAGCCGCTCCAGGTCGTAATAGGCGCGAGCCTGGGCGGAGAAGACATGGACAATGAAATCACCGTAATCCATCAGGATCCAATCGCCTTTGTCGTAACCCTCCACGCCCATTGGCATGCGATCCCGCTTCTCCTTGAGTCTCCGCAGTATTTCGTCGGAGATCGCCTGGTTCTGCCGCTGGTTCGTGCCGCTGGTGATAAAGAAGAATTCCGTCAGGCTGGTGATGCCCCGCAGATCGAAGATCCGCAAATCCTCCGCTTTCCGCGAGTAGGCGGCTTGCACCGCTTCGGCAAGGTCTCCGGGGAGAGAAGGCGAGTTGCCGGTGCTTTCCAGTTTCTCTTCAGAAATGCCTTGTGGCGCGGGATGGGGCGTCGAGGAACTGATGTTGGGTTCTGGCACGCGGTTCTTACTTCTTCTCCGTTCAGGATGACGAAGCCTCCGCTGGCGCCATGAAATCATGGTCACCACTTTCGAAGGCTACCGAGTCCATGGTACTACAGACGAAGGGCTTCCCTTCCGCCCGGATTCAGCCGAATACCTCAACCGGATACAAGACCGCCCATGGAGTCCAAGTTGCTCAAAGTTCTCATCTCCGCCGAAGAAATCGCCCGCCGTGTCGAGGAACTCGGCCGGGAGATTGCAAACGATTACCCCGCGGAGGAGCCGCTTCTGCTGGCCGGCGTACTGAAAGGCGCCTGGGTCTTCCTCGCCGATCTCGCCCGCGCCATCCCGCGCGAAGTGGCGATCGATTTTCTGGCCACCTCCAGTTACGGCAGCGAACGCACCTCCTCCGGCGAGGTAAAGCTGATGCAAGATCTGGACGTCTCCGTCGCGGGCAAGCACGTCATCCTCGTCGAGGACATCGTGGATACCGGCATCACCCTCGCCTATCTGCTTCGCGTGCTGGGCCAGCGTCACCCCGCCAGCCTCCGCATCGCCACCTGCCTCGACAAACCCAGCCGCAGGAAGATTCCCGTTGAAATCGCCTACCGGGGCTTCGAGGTGCCCAACCAATTCGTCGTGGGATACGGCCTTGACTACAACTCGAAGTACCGCAATCTGAAAGACGTCTGCTACCTTGCCGATCCCGCCCCCGGCGAATAATCAGCCCCGGAAACCCATGCGGCTCCGGACGCCCCGCCATTCGGAGCCGAACATTCGGAGCCGAAGCTCGGACGAAATTTGCGCAATCGGAGCCATTTTGGGGTTGGGGCTCCCGGTGTGCGACGTCCGGGGGTGCGTTTTGCGAAACGAAGCCGGACGGCGCGGGG
>CAZXBZ010000168.1:0-7677 GCA_964639135.1 uncultured Solibacteraceae bacterium
GGCATCCTTCGTGATATGAGCAGCGTACGCCGGGTGTTTCTTGCAAAAAATAAGTGATCCCTCGCTAGATCTTTACGCGCCGAGGATTTTCGGGTACGGAGCCCTGGCCCGAGGTCTCATCCGGAATGGACCGAACGACGATACTCCTGGGCGCCCCCTGGAAATGCAAAAAGGCCGGGCGGGACAAGCACCGCGGCCTTTTTGCTAACAATGATGCCAAATGAGATGGTTGGGTCTAAGGGCTGGCCTTAGCTATTAGGAAACCTTACTTTCCTGAATGATCCCCTCCATTTGATCTTTGAGATAAAGTTTGCGCTTTTTCAGCTGCACCTCTTCCATCTGTTCGTCATCGGTGAGGTACGGGCGGGCGGAGAACTCATCCAGCTTCTGCTCCAGCGCCGAGTGCTCGCTGGCCAGAACCCGGAATTCGTCGTTACTCTCGATCAATTGGTCCTTCAGTTCATCGTGGAGTCTTGCTTCCATTTAGAGGTTCCTCTCTGGAGTGTATTTCACGTCTAGCCGCCTGGGTGCTCCGTCATCCGGCGGCCGGGGACTCTGCCCCCGGTACCTCGAACACTAACACGGATGAAACTTCAAGACAACACCGTCCTCCGGGGGGTGCGCGTAGTATCCGGAGCGGGTTCCCACGGGAGAAAACCCCAGGGATTCATAGAGGGCGATGGCGGCCAGATTCGATGCCCGCACTTCCAGGAAAACCTCGCCGTCGAGGGCTTTGAGCAGGGCGCGGAGGAGAGCCCTGGCAACGCCGCGGCGCCGCGCGGAGGGGTGCACGGCGAGGTTGAGAATCTCGGCTTCCGCGGGTGCGGTCTGGCGTCCGGCGGCAAAGCCCAGCACTTCGCCGCTGTTTTCGGGGTGTTCCCCGGCCGCCACCAGGCATCGGGTGTTTCTGTAGCTTTCCGCGGGCCATCGCGGCGTTTCGGGAGAGAGCGCCTGAATGGCTTCGATGGCGGGGAGGTCTTGTTCGGAGAGCGGACGAATCGTCACGAGACCTCCTTCGCGGCTTCCATTGTTTTCCGATGCCACCGGTGAGCGGTTTCGAGGACGAGGCAGGCGGCCAGCGACATAGGCGCGACGGCCAGGCAAACGGTTTCGAAACCGCGAGGCAGATTATCGAGACACCAGCCGATGAGCGGGGATATTCCGAACTGCAACACCCCGTAGGCCGCCGTCAGCAGGGAGACAGCGAAGGCCACCGTTCCGGGCTTAAAAAAATCGAGTGGCATCGAATAGAAATTCACGCTGATCGCCACCGTGAAGAAGCAGGCCGCGCAGATGGCGGAGACGGCCCAGAGCGGATCCGCCAGAAACGGGACCGCCGCGTTGAGCATAACCAGTGCGGCCGAGCCCCAGCAGATGAGCATTCGCCGCCGGAACACATGCCGCGGATTCCGTATGATCCGCATGGCGAGGAAGCCGCCGAAAAGGCCGCCAGCGGTGAGGAAGACGGGCGGAAGCGCGGCAAGCGCGGGGGTCTCCGCGAAAGGCACGCGCAGGTGCCCGGTAAGGAAGAGAGTGGTCCAGTTGCCCCAGAGGGTGTAAACCGCCATCGAGAGGATGTTCGCAAGGAAGAGGCCCCACATTCGGACGTCGCGGAGAACCACTCCGGCGGACGCGGCCCCGCGGCTTTCGATCGCGGCCTCGGGAGCCGGGAGCGCGCGGGCCACGGCCGCCCACAAAGGAATCCAGAGCAGCCCCATTGCGCCAGCCACCCAGAAGGCGTGCCGCCAGTTCCCCTGCAGCGCGAAATAGGTCGCCAGCGGAGGCGCGAGCACGCCCCCCACCGTAAGACCCACTTGTCCCGCGGCGCTGCCGAGCGCGTACTCCGGCGCGGGCAGGTAGAGGCGGCTCGCCTTGGCGGAACCGGGGATGCCGGCGGATTCCCCCACCGCCAGTGCGCTCCGGCAGGCGGCCAGGCTCCAGAAACCGGCCGTAAAGCCGCTGGCCACACCGGCGAGCGACCAGAAGCCGACAGCCACGCTCATGCCGCGAGTCAATCCGAGCCGGTCAAGCAGCCAGCCGGTGCATGGCGCGCTCACCGCGTAGAACGCGGCGAAGACAGAGAGCAGCCAGCCGTATTGCTGGTCCGAGATGTGCAAATCCATCTTGAGGACGGGGGCGAGCTGCGCAAGGATCTGACGGTCCAGGTAGTTGAGTGCGGAGGAGATGACAAACACGCCCATGGCGAGCCAACGCCAGCGGTGCGTGGGAGAGACGAGCGCGTGGTTCATGAGGGGAAATGCTTCGCCTACATGCTAACATCGGCCCGCCTCAAGGCTTGACGGGCGCGGGGCCTGGAGCGGAGGTTTCCGCGGCGGGGCGAATCGATTCCAACTCGCCCGCCGTGCTGAATGTGGTGTGCGGATTCGGTGCGTACCGGGCGGTGAAGCTCCGAACCGGCCGCTGCGCGCCGCAGCGCAGTTCAAGCGTTCCTCCGTCTTCGACGGCAAGGCTCGAATGGTTTTGAAGCAAAAGCCGCGTGCGGCCGTCGCCGGACTCGAACACGAGAACCAGGCTTCCGCCCGTGTGGCACTCGACGTGGATGAGACGGCCGGATATGGTGACCGGCTGGTCCTGCTCGCCATACTTTACAACTTCGAGATCCTCAAGCCCTGGCGATTCGTTGTGCTTGTTCGCGCGAGCGAGAGCGGCCTCGATGCGCGCCATGGTTCTGGATTTGAGTTGCTCGATCTCCTTGCGCTCCGCGGCCAGCTTCGTCTGGCGATCCTCTTCATCCTTCTCCACGCGCAAGGTGCTCAGGCGCCGCCGTCTTTCACGAAGCGTCTCGAGGTCGGCTTCATCGCGAGCGGCGCGTTCCGCTCCCTCGAGGGCGGCGTCGGCCAGCGCGAAATCCTTCGCGTCGAGGGCGGCCTGGGCGGCCTCGCTCCACAAGCCGCGATTCCGGGCGTCGCGCCGGGCGGCCGCGCTCAATAGCCGCGCCCGTTCAGCCGGATTTTCCGAGACGCTGGCGAGCACGACATCGGGGGCGGCCCAATCTGGATTCAGTTGCCTGGCACGGTTGGCGAGACGCGTCTTTTCGGCGGAGTCCGTGGCGAGCCGGGCAGCTTCGAGATAAATGTGCGCGCTTGTTGTAATACCCGTGGCTGTAAGTTCCTCGATCGCGGGCGCGGCCTCGTTCTTCGAGCCGGAATGGAGCAGGTTCAGCGCGCCGATGGCCTCGATCTCGGCACGCGCCAGCGAATCCAGGCTGTCATAACCGGGCCGAAGCGCGGTAATCGCGCGTTGCAGCGCGGCGGAATCGCTCGCGGCCGCGAGCGCGCTGACGCGGGCCAGTTCGGCGTAGCCTAGCGGGACGTGCCAGTCACGAAAATCCTGGCGCGGGTTGTTTGCGAGCCCGGAGAAAAGGACCGGCTTCGCGGCGTCCGATGCAAGCGCGGCCTTTGCCAGCCCGTCGAGAGATGCCGGATCCATTTGATAGCTGTTCCGCAGGGCGGGGGAGAACTCCATGCCCTTTTCGAGATTGCCAACCAGGGCGGATAGAGCGGGCACGGATTCTTTTGAGGCGAGAAGCGCGAAGACGCGCGCCCAATCGAGATCGCGGCCAGCCGGCGAAACCGGATCCCCCAGCCGCGTCACCTGGCCCTCGATACGCGCGCCGCCCGCGAGCGAGAGAAGACCCTGTTCGAACCATCGCGGCATCGGGCGAAGGCTGTCCTCCAGAATGGTTCGGGCCAGCCGGTATTGCAGCGGCTGGGTGAGACGCGGAGATTGGCCGAGAAAAACGACGTAGCGGTCATCAACCAGGGGCAGGGGGCTCATGCCGTCCGGGGCGGGCCTGCTTGCATCCTGGAGCAGCCAGATTCGAATCGGCCATTGCGCTTTCAGTTCCTCGCCTGGGAACAGCGTGCGGAGCAGATGCTGGAATTGGAATAGGTCGCCCAGAAATGCGCGGACGGCGCGGGTGTCGCGTTCGGCCAATACCTCGAACGGCGGAATGCGGAACTCGCGCCATTGCGCTTCGTACTTCTCCGCGCGGCGCTCGCGCGCCGGGCACAGCACGCCCGCAACGGCCAACAGGAGTACAAGCGGTATGAACCGGACCAGCCTCAACGCGGGGTCACCTTCTGCTTGGGATGCTAACAGACGGAACGGGCTCCCTCAAGCCCGCCAATGCGGACTCAATTGTCCGCGGCCCGCGCCGCTCCGGATATCAGCGGAAGAAAGGGCGCTCCATACCCGGCTGCCCGGCGGTGGACTTGTCACAGGCAATCTGATCTGATAAAGGGGCAAATATTCGGCCGTCGACGCGGCGGCCCGCTTAAGGGAGTGAGGATAGTAGAAATGGACATCAACCGACGCAATTTTTTCCAGGGCGCCGCGGGCGTGGCCGCAGCCTCCACTGTTTTGGGTTCCAACGCGATGGCCGCGGATACGCACGGGGCCAAGCGCGAACTTACCGAGAAAGAGAAGCTGGCCCGTATCGCCTCGAATACGTGGCCGCTTCGATCGCTTTTTCCCTCGCGCTCCAATCGGGTGAGTGAACAGGGGGCGGCCATGCAGAAAAAATATGGCAAGCTCACCCTGCTCGATTTTCCCCAGTTCACCAAGGACCGTTACCCCGGCGTCTACCACATGGATGTGTTCTCCGGCTTCTTCGGCGACATCAACGACGAGAGCATGTTCGAAACATCCACGACCACGTTTAATGGGCGTGAGATGAAGATGTACGAGTTCAATCCGCACGCGACGTCATCGAAGCGCTGGCTTGACCAGTTCGCGAACAAGGTCGCGGCCACCGGAACGAAGGTCCAGCACATTTCGAATAATGCGCCGAGGAATATCTCTGTTCCGGAAGAGGGTCCGCGGAGACAGGGGATCGAGCTGGCGAAAAAATGGCTGGACGCCGCGGCAACGATCGGCGCGAAGACCATGCGCGTGAACTCGGGCGGTCCGCGCATTGCGCCAAAAGCCGAAGCGCAGGGCGGCGGCTATCCGAAGAACGACGGGATCGAGGTCTATCTGACGAACGCGATCGAGTCTTTTAAGGAAATGGCGGATTACGGCGGCAAGGTGGGCGTGAAGGTCACCATCGAAAACCACTGGGGCCTGACTGCCGATCCGACGAACATTCGCATTATCCTCGACCAGGTGAACAGCCCGTGGTGCGAGGCGTCTCCGGATTTCTGCAACTGGGAGCACGAGTACATGCTCTACCACGGGCTGGCCATCGTCGCGCCTTATTGCCACTCCACGGTCCACGCGAAGTATTGGAATCGCTGGAAGAATAATGATATTCAGCGTTCCACGCGCGTGATGAACGAGGCTGGCTTCCAGGGCGTCTTCGCGCTTGAATACGAGGATGGCCCCTGGGACGGGCTTGAAGGATCCTTGCACATCATGAAGGAAGTGCTCGCGGCCATGTAGCGCCCTCCGGGCCGCCCGCGCGGCGGGCGGCCCAAACCTCGCCGCAAACGCCCGGCAAGCCCGCCGCCGCCCCTGGCGATGGAGTTGCGCGCATCCTCCCGCCATTTCTCCGCTCCCCGCCCTTGTTACACTAAAACCACCTATGGATCATGTGGAAGAATTAGAACGCGAATTCGCGGAACTCCGGCAGCAGGCTACCGCCATCCGGAGGTATCTTTGACGCTCCGGCGAAGCGCAAGGAAATAGCCGCGCTCGAAGAAAAGACGTCCGCCCCCGATTTCTGGAGCAACCCGGAAGAGAGCCAGCGAGTGCTGCGGGCGCGGAAACGCCTTGAGGAAGGCGTCGCCCAGGAAGAACGGATTGCCCGGCTCACCGACGATCTCGGCGCATTTTTTGAGCTAGCCCGCGAAGGGGAAGCCGTCGAAAGTGAACTCACCGCGGAACTTCGAAACTACCGCGCAACCATCGGGCACATGGAAACCGCGATGCTGCTTTCCGGCGAGAACGATCACCGCAGCGCCATCGTCACCATTCACCCTGGGGCCGGCGGCACCGAAAGCCAGGATTGGGCCGAAATGCTGCTGCGCATGTACTTGCGCTGGACGGAGCGCGAGGGCTTCAAGGCGGTGATTACGGACCGGCTTGATGGCGATGGCGCGGGCATCAAGAGCGCGACCTTCGAAGTAAACGGCGAGTATGCCTATGGCATGCTGCAGAGCGAGGTGGGCGTACACCGCCTGGTGCGGATCTCGCCTTTTGATTCGAACGCGCGGCGGCATACGTCGTTCGCGAGCGTTTTTGTCTACCCCGAGATCGATGAGACGATCCACATCGATATCAAGCCGGACGACCTGCGCGTGGATACCTTCCGTGCCGGCGGCGCGGGCGGGCAGCATGTGAACCGGACGGATTCCGCGGTCCGCATGGTACACCTCCCCACGGGGATTGTCGTCCAGTGCCAGAATGAGCGCAGCCAGCACAAGAACCGTGACATGGCGATGAAGCAGCTCAAGGCGCGTCTCTATGAACTGGAGCTTTCGAAGCGCCGCGCGGAGACCGATAAGCTGGAGGATTCCAAGGCGGATATCAAGTTCGGCAGCCAGATCCGCAACTATGTGCTGGCTCCCTACCGGCTGGTGAAGGATCTCCGGAGCAAACTGGGTGTGGGTGACGTGGATAGCGTGCTCGATGGCGACATCGATCCGTTCATTCAGGCTTATCTGGTCTGGAAGAAAACCGGCAGGGTCGCCGGAAGCGACGAGGGGATGGAGAGCGAATGACGGACCTCCCCCCGCAAAGCATTCCCGATGACGCCCTTGTCTGAAAACCGCGAAAGCAGCCGGGAGGAAATTGCCGAAGCGGCGCGGATTCTGCTGTCGGGTGGCATCGTGGCTTTTCCCACGGAGACGGTCTACGGCCTTGGGGCGAATGCGCTTGATGAGCGGGCGGTGGCGCGCGTCTATCTGGCGAAGGAGCGCCCGGCTGCCTCGCCGCTGATTGTGCACGTGTCTTCGGTGGAAGACGCCCGCTCCCTTGCCTCACACTGGCCGCCGGAAGCCGATGCGCTGGCCGCCCGTTTCTGGCCAGGGCCGCTCACGCTGGTGCTGCCGAAGCGAGCCGTGATTCCGGATCGCGTGACCGCCGGGCTCCCCACCGTGGGCTTGCGGATTCCGGCGCACCCCGTGGCGCGGGCTTTGCTGGAAGCCGCCGGAATCCCCATCGCCGCCCCGAGCGCGAACCGGTTCATGGGCGTTTCGCCCACGGAAGCGGGGCACGTCAGAGCTTCCCTGAGCGATGCCGCGGATCTGATTCTCGAAGGCGGTTCGAGCGAGGTAGGCATTGAAAGCACCGTGCTCTCGCTTGCCGGCGATGCGCCGCGGCTGCTGCGCCTGGGAATGATCACACGGGAGCAGATAGAAGCGGTGACCGGTCCGGTACGGTTCACTCCAGGGAGCGCCATTCCCGAAACCGTCGCCCATGCCTCGCCGGGCATGCACGCCCGGCACTATAGCCCGCGGACGCCCATGCGAATCCTTAACGAGGGAGATCCGATGCCTGGGGGAAGCGCCGCCGTGCTCTGGTGGAACCGGCCACCGGCGGAGGGATGGGCAATCCGCCTGCCTTCCGATGTCCGAGGTTACGCCCATGAACTATACCGTTCGCTGCATCGAGCGGATTCGCTTGCGGTGGATTGGATTGTTGTGGAGGCCCCTCCCGCGGGCGCGGAGTGGGAGGCGGTTTGGGACCGGCTCCGGCGCGCGGCTTCGCGCTGAA
>CAZXBZ010000169.1:0-7645 GCA_964639135.1 uncultured Solibacteraceae bacterium
CCGTTTCCCCAGCCTCAGGAGGGCCTGGTACACGGCGAACGCCGTGGCGTCATGGTCCGGATGGCCGCCCTCGAAGGGATGCGTATAGACCACGCCTGGACTGGTGTCTCCAAGCCTCGATTCGATTTCCGAGATCAGCGCCGGCAGATTTCTAGCCGCCTCCCGGTCTGGAATTGGCAGCCCGTTGAGTTGGGACGCATCCACCCCGAAAACATTCATCGCCGCGAGAAGCTCTCTCTTACGGGTAGCCGCGTATTCCTGGCGGGAAGCGGCGCCAGCCTGCTCCCAGAAGCGCGATTCGAACGGCGCGCCGTCCGTGGTGTGCAGCACGCGGCACGCTTCCGGGTGGCGCAGGAATTCATGCGCGCAGCCGAGGGTATCATCGTCGTGATGAGAGACAACAATCAGTATCTTTTCGTTCTCGTGGAAATCCATTAGACCGGCGGTCCTCTAGAATCAATGAAGGGGCTTTATGCGGATTGGAATCACTTGTTATCCCACTTATGGCGGCAGCGGTATTGTCGCCACGGAGTTGGGTCTTGAACTGGCGCGGCGCGGCCATGAAATCCATTTCATTACCTACGCGAATCCGATCCGCCTCGATGCCGCGACGGGCTTGATTCACTATCACGAAGTGGAAGTCGCAACCTATCCCCTCTTTCAGTATCCGCCCTATACGCTCGCGCTCGCTTCACGCATGGCGGAGGTGGCCGAACGCTACGCTCTTGATATTCTTCACGTGCATTACGCCATTCCGCACTCCATCTCGGCGTATCTTGCCCGCGGCATTCTGGCGTCGAACGGCATTCGGATCCCAATCGCCACAACCCTCCACGGCACCGATATCACACTCGTTGGAACGGACCGTTCCTATTTCCTCATCACCAAGTTCGCCATCGAGCAATCCGACGGGGTGACCGCGGTAAGCCACTATCTGAGCGAACAGATGCGGGCGGTATTTGGCATTGAGAAGCCCGTGCGCGTGATCTACAACTCGGTGAACCTGGAGCACTATAAGATCCGGCCGCACCAGAACGAGGAGCCCACGCTCATTCACGTTTCCAATTTCCGTCCGGTGAAGCGCGTTCTCGATTGCGTGCGGGTGCTGGCGGCCCTCCGCAAGCGCATTCCCGTAAGGCTCAGGATGGTGGGAGACGGCCCGGACCGCGGCCCGGCGGAACGGCTCGCGCACGAGCTTGGGGTGAGCGATTTCGTGGAGTTTCCCGGCAAGTGCCACAACATCGCGGAAACGGTGGGCCGAGCGGACGTGTTGCTGCTCCCGAGCGAACTCGAATCCTTCGGTCTGGCCGCGCTCGAAGCCATTGCTTCCGGCGTCCCCGTGGTGTCGACAAGGGTCGGCGGTATACCGGAAGTGCTGACGGATGGCGTCAACGGCTTTCTCTGTGAAGTGGGCGACGTGGATGCCATGGCCGGGCGCGCCTATGACATCATTACGAATGACGCACTGCGTGGCCGCCTGGTGAAAGCAGGCCGCGAAACGGCCGAGACGCGTTTCTCCACCGAGATCATCGTTCCGAAGTATGAAGAGTTCTATGAGGAACTGATCGCGCGATCGCCGCGCGCGGAGCAACTTGCTCGCACGAAATAGACTTACCCGCGCCCGCGAAGGGCGGCAAAAACTGGAGGCGGACATGGACCTGTTACAGATGATTCTTAGCGCGCAGGGAGGCAACGTTGCCGGCAACCTGGGGCAGCGTTTTGGGCTTTCACCGGACCAGACGGCGAGCGCGGTGGGCGCTCTGCTGCCGGCGCTAATGGGCGGCATGCGGAATAACGTCCAGCAGCAAGGCGGCCTCGACGCACTGTTGGGAGCGCTCGCGGGCGGCGGCCACCAGCAGTACATTGACGATCCGGGCGCTGTAAGCGGGGATCAATCGATTCAGGAAGGCAACGGCATCCTCGGCCACTTGCTTGGCAACAAGGATGTCAGCCGGCGGGTGGCGTCGAACGCGGCCGCCAGCACCGGTATCGGCGCCGATGTGTTGAAGCAAATGCTGCCGATTGTCGCCTCGATGATGATGGGCGCCGTAAGCAAACAAACGTCTGGCGGCCAGAAAGCGGCCGCGGCGGGCGGCGGCGGCCTCCTGGATATGCTCACGCCTATGCTCGACCGCGATGGCGACGGCTCCGCGCTCGACGACATCGGAAGGATGCTGGGCGGCTTCTTTAGCAAATAGGCCGCCACGAGACTCCGTCGTGCGGGATTTTCTCCACCGAGCGATCCAGTGTTTGACGCCAGGACCGTTGCGGCGTAAACGCTCGCGCGCGTCCGTCAAAACGCGGACGCCACACGATGCGGTTTACGACGCGGATTTCTTCCGGAATGTGATCGAGAACCACTCGGGTTTTGCCGCGCACCCGATGGCCGAGAGCATCATGCGGGACCTCGCGCCACGCTCCGTGCTCGATGTCGGATGCGGGGGAGGCCATCTGCTGGAAGCACTTCGCGGCCGCGGTTGTGAAGTTTTCGGCCTGGAGTATGCGGCGCTGGGCGTTGCGGCTTGCCAGCGCCGCCGCATCCCGGTGAGGCGCTTTAACATCGAGCAGGATTCGCTCGATGCGACCCGCCGTTACGATGTGGTTTGTTCCATTGAAGTCGCCGAGCATCTGCCCAAGCATATATCGGACCGTTACGTAAGCCTGCTGGCGGCGGCCGGAGACTGTCTTGTATTCAGCGCGGCGACTCCGGGGCAGGGAGGCACCGGCCATCTGAATGAGCAGCCCCGCGCCTACTGGATCGGCAAATTTGGCGGGCACGGCTTCGCGCTCGATGCGGAGCTTAGCGCCAGGTGGAGCCGCGAATGGGAGCGCGCCGGTGTTCAACCCTGGTTCTGGCGCAACATCATGGTGTTCCGCCGGCCGCGTGCGCGGCACGGCGGTGAGATTCCAGATTCGGCTGCCTGACGGGAGCCAACTCCACCGGCCTTCTCACGGTGTTCCCTACTTGGACGGGAGGAAGCCGCGGTCGCGCATCAGCGCGTTCGTATCCACGTCACGGCCGCGGAACCGCCTATAGGCGTCGCTTGGATCCACGCTGTTGCCCTTGCTTAGGATGTCGTCATAGAAGCGCTTGGCCACCACGGGGTCCCAGGGGCCTTTGCCTTCGAGAAATGCTTCCCAGGCGTCGGCTGTGAGCGCATCCGCCCATAAGTACGAATAGTAGCCCGCGGCATAGCCTTCGCCCGAGAAGATGTGCGCGAATTGTGGTGTGCGGTGCCGCATGGGCAGCTCTTTCGGCATGTTGAGGGAGGCCAGCGTCTCACGCTCGAATTTGCCGGGGTCCACAGCGGAAGCATCCTTCAGCGTATGCAGCTTCATATCAACCAGCGCGCTTGCCAGGTATTCCGTGGTGGCGAACCCCTGATTGAACTTCGAGGCCTCTTCAATTTTTTTAAGCAGCGAAGCCGGCATCGCCTCATTCGTTTTGTAATGCCGGGCGAATTCATTCAGGATCTCGGGCGTCGCCAGCCAATGCTCATTGATTTGCGATGGCATTTCCACGAAATCGCGAGCCACCGACGTGCCGGAAAGCGACGGGTACGTGACGTTTGACGCCAGCCCGTGGATGGCGTGACCGAACTCGTGGAAGAGCGTCTCGGCGTCGTCCCAGGAGATGAGAACCGGTTCCCCCGGCGCGCCCTTCACGAAGTTCGAGTTGTTCGAGACGATGGTTGTAATGTCGCCGTTAAGCCGCTGCTGGTCGCGATAGGCGGTCATCCATGCGCCGGATCGCTTGCCCGGACGCGCGTAGGGGTCGAAATACCACAGACCCACGTGCTTCCCGGCGCGTTTTACTTCCCACACGCGGACATCTGGATGAAATACCGGCACGTCCGAAACAGGCGCGAACTCGAAACCGTAAAGCCGGTTCGCGGCTTGGAACATCGCTTCGCGCAAACGCTCAAGCTGGAGATACTCCTTCACCTCGTTGGAATCGAGATCGTATTTCGCCTTGCGGACTTTCTCGGCGTAGAAACGGTAATCCCACGGCTCGATACGGATGCCCTCGCCTTCCTTGCCGGCGATGGCCTGCATGTCGGCCACTTCTTCCTTCACGCGCGCGATGGCGGCGGGCCAAACCTTCATCATCAGGTCCATCGCCGCTTCCGGGGTCTTGGCTACCTGCTTCTCGATCGACCATGCGGCGTAGGTAGTGTACCCCTGGAGCTTCGCCCGCTC
The DNA here is from genome assembly GCA_964639135.1 of uncultured Solibacteraceae bacterium. Lineage (GTDB taxonomy): Bacteria > Acidobacteriota > Terriglobia > Bryobacterales > Bryobacteraceae > JACTMJ01. Next base: position 4,201 of record CAZXBZ010000169.1, read on the forward strand.
GGCGCGCAGCTTGAGAATCTCGGAGATCGTGGCGTTATTGTCGAACTTGTCTCCGTTGTCTCCCCGGCTGTAATACGTGCGCCAGACCTTCTCTCGCAGGGGCCGCTCCGTGCTGTAGGTGAGAAAAGGCTCCATCGACGAACGCGTATTCGTGATCGCGTACTTTCCGTCTTGTCCCCGTTCCTTGGCGGCCTCGGCGGCGGAAGCCACAAGCGATGGCGGCAATCCCGCCAGTTGATCCTTGGTCAGGAACAGTGCGTATGTTTCTTCGTCGTGCAGCAGATTGTTGCTGAACTGGGTGTAGAGTACGGCCAGGCGCTGGTTAATGGCCGCGATCCGGTCTTTCTCCGCGCTCGTCAGCTTTGCGCCGGCGCGCACAAACTCGGTGTAGATATCCCACACAAGCCGCTGCTGTTCCGGCGTCAGCTTCTCTTTTTCCGGAGATTGCCAGATAGCTTCCACACGCGCGAAAAGCGCGGGATTCTGCTGGATCTTGTCGCGATAGGCCGAAAGTTTCGGCTCCACCACCCGTTCCACCGCTTGAAATTCAGGCGTGGACATATTGGAGGCCCACACGTCGTAAACCGGCCGTACACGGCTCATGAGCGCGCCCGCGCGCTCCATCGCGGCGATGGTGTTCTCGAAATCCGGCGGCGCGGGGTTGGCGGCAATGGCGTCCATCGCCTCCAGCCCTTTTGCCATCGCCTCTTCAAGGGCGGGTTCGAGATCCGGGATCTTCACCCGGTCGAATGGCGGCACGCCTCCGTAGGGGCCGCTCCAGGGCTCGGTAAGCACGTTTTTTCCCTCCACGACGGTTTGGGTGCTCTTGCCGGCGCCGGAACAGCCAGTGAGTAGAGCCGCCGAAATCGAGGCGAGCAGCGCGCGCCTGCCGAGGCGCAATCCCTCATCCGAACCGTTTACACCCATATCTCCTCCAAAAAGACAGACGTGTCTATCGCTGTCACGTTGCGCCACCCCGCACGCGGCCGTCCGTGCGCCGCGCCTAACTCTCCATGGTTCTCGTGGCGGCATTCCAACGGATACGGCGTCCGGTGCGGAAAGATTCGAACCACATGGACAGCGCGATGGAAGTGTTCAGGCCGGTTTCCACGGGCGAGTTCGGCTCCCGCCGGGAACGCACGCACTCAAGAAAGTTGCGAATGTGCGCGCGCGACGCGGCTTCGAACGATCCGAGTTCCAGCTTTTCGATCCGCGGTTTCTCGATCCTCCGGCTGCTTTGAGGGTACAGGGCATACCCTTCCCGCATCACATCGAAGCGCGCCTTGCTCCCGTGGAACTGCTTGATCTGGTCCTGGGAGAAGTGATAGCGCATCGCCTGATACCCCAGCGTAAAGACCGCAAGGAAGTTTTCGGGAAACTCGATGGCCATGCTGGCGGTCTCCGGAGTCTCCGCGCCCCGCTGGTTGATCTTATTGGCCGTGCATGTGACGGCCAGCGGGGCTCCAGCGTTCATGAACCACTGAATACAATCCACGATGTGCGCGGCCTGGCCGACCAGCAGGCCGTGTGAATAGTCCTCGTAGAAAAGCCAGTTGTAGAAACGGGAGTCGTCCACCTCGCGCGCGGGAGCCGGCCCAAGCCAGCGCTTCCAATCGATCTTGCCCTTGAGCTTTGCCGTACTCAGGCCGTCCCGGTAATTCAGCCATTGCGAGGTCACCAGCCGCACGTCGCCCAGCTCGCCGGAATCGATGATCGCCTTTTCTTCCTGGAAGAGCGGCGAACTGCGGCGCTGCGTGCCGACCTGCACAATGCACTTACTGGCGCGCACCGCTTCCACCATGGCAAAGCCATCGGGGATGGTGTGGCTCAGCGGCTTTTCGATGTAAACGTCCTTGCCCGCCTTCACCGCGTCGATCAGCATCCGCGCGTGCCAGTGATCCGGCGTCGCGATGATGACGGCATCGACCGACGGATTGCCGAGCAGCTCCTGATAATCCACGTAGCCCCGCGCCCCGCTTGATGCGGCCGCCAGGCCGCGCTGGAGATTTGGCTCATAGACATCGCAAACTCCGTCCACGCGCGCGCCCACTTCCTTGAATTCCGCCGTAAGGTACGTGCCGCGTCCGCCGGAGCCTATGACGCCCACGCGAATCGGGTCGGTGGAAGATTGCGCCGTCAGCGCCGCGGCGCCGACGGCGGAAACGCCGGAAACCTTCATGAACTGCCTTCGCTGCATGGCTCCAGTGTATGCGCTTTTGCCCCGCAACGTCGGAAAGGGCCATGCTCTTCGAGACAGGCATCCCCTGGTTGTCATCCGCTCCGGGGCGGCGGCCGTTCCCGGAGCGGATTTAGCCATATCGCACCGATACCGTTACATTTTGCCGGGTATCGCCATCTAAAGGATGTAGGTGAAACTTATGGACAAGCGACTTGAAAAACGTCATAAACGACAGGTGGCACGCGCCAAACTACACGCCAAGATTTCGCAGCCCGACGTTAGAACGCCGGAGGAGATCCGCGCGGCGCGTGAAGCGAGCCGTTTTCGAACCGGCTTGCCGCACACCGCGAATCCGGCCGGCATAGGCGTCGTTGGCGGAGGGCACCCGGTAGCCCACATCCATTCCGCGAAGACCGACACCTAAGCCGCGGCTCGAGTGCCGGGCCGCCGCCCGGGCCGGCCCGGCGGAGCCGCACCGACAAAGGCCGCGATCGAGGATGCGGTGCATCGTGTGTTTGCGCGCAATGGCGGGTGGCTGCACCGGCATAACCGCATTCGCTATGCTCATAGTTTCGGTTTTTGCCGGAGCCGCGGTTTCGGCGCCACCACCATGAAGCATTTCCGATTTTTCCCCATCGCGGCATTGCTCGCCGCCCTGCTGCTTGTTTCCTGCCAGCGGAAGGAGGCAGCGCCCGCATCGCCGGGAGCAAGTGAAGCGCCGCCAGCCACTGTGAGCGAACCGTCCTCCCCGAAGCCCACGCCAGCCGAAGCCAACCCTCCGGAGAATGTCCCGGCGGATGCACCCGTCAAAGAGGAGCCCGCGGGAAATATAGTGCCATCCATTACCCGCCCGGCACAGCCCGCCCCCGCGCGGACGCCGCCGAAAGACCCGAACGTCTTTCTGGTTCGTTTGCAGACCACCAAGGGCGATATCGATATCGAGCTCCACAAGGATTGGGCGCCGCTTGGCGTGGAGCGCTTCCTGGAGCTTGTGAAATCCGGCTTCTTCGACGGTGCGCGTTTCTTCCGCGTGGTCCCCGGTTTCGTTGTGCAGTTCGGTATAGCCGCGAATCCCCTCCTTACCTCGAAATGGCAAGGAACGGAGATCCAGGACGACCCCGTACTCCAAAGCAATACACGCGGAATTCTCACCTTCGCCACGGCGGGCCGGAATACAAGGACAACTCAGTTGTTTATCAACCTGGGCGATAACCCGCGCCTCGATAACATGGGCTTTGCGCCAATTGGCCGGGTGGTACGAGGAAT
>CAZXBZ010000170.1:0-7641 GCA_964639135.1 uncultured Solibacteraceae bacterium
ATGCTGTTGAACCGCAAGCGTGTGCGCCGCGGCTCCATTGATTTCGATCTGCCAGAGGCCCGGGTGCTCTTCGACGAAGAGGGTGAGATGTCCGGTATCGAGCGCACGCCCCGTCTCATGGCGCATCGCATCATCGAGGAGTTCATGCTCGCCGTCAATGAAGCCGTGGCCGGAGCGCTCGAAGCGCACGGCATCGCCTCGATCTTCCGGGTGCATGAACGGCCGGATCCGCGCAAAGTCGCCGCCTTCGCGGAACTTGCTCAGAGTTTCGGCTTCAAGTTTGGGGAAACCTCCCTTGCCGCCAGGACCTTCGCCCGCTACGAGCGCAAGCGGGACGGCCGCAAGATTCGCAAGGAGGTCACCGTGTATGAGGATGGCGGCGAAATTACCAGCAAGGCCTACCAGAAACTTATCTTCCAGATTGAAGGCAAGCCGGAAGAGCGCGTGCTGAGCTACCAGTTGCTGCGCTCGCTCAAGCAGGCGCGTTACGCGGCGGAGAATCTGGGCCACTTCGCCCTGGCGGCAAGAAGCTATACACATTTCACCTCGCCCATCCGGCGCTACCCCGATCTTGAGGTCCACCGGATCCTTCGCCGATGGCTCCAGGATGGCCAGCCCGCCTTTCTCGCCAGGGACGGCAAGACTCCGGAGCCCAGCCGCGACCGCATGGCCGAACTGCGCGTCCTCGCCGACGATTGCAGCCTCACCGAGAGGCAGGCCGCCGAAGCGGAACGCGATCTGATCGAGTGGAAGAAAGTAAAATTCATGGCGGAAAAGGTCGGCGAGGAATTCGCGGCCCTCGTCGTGAGCACCACGCGTTTCGGCATGTTTGTGGAACTCGAGGACCTTTTTGTTGAAGGGCTGGTTCCCCTCGATTCCATCCCGTCCGACCGGTTTCACTACGAAGAGACCACGCGCCGCATTGTGGGCCACCGCACCGGTTTGGTCTTCCGCGTGGGGGACCGCGTCACCGTGCGCCTCGACCGCGTGGATGAGCTTGAAAAAAACCTGGAGTTCGCCCTGGCGGGCAAGGCCGGTAAGGGAAGCCGGGTGGGCGGCAAGCGGCTGATTGCCGCACCGGGCGGAAAATCGCGCGGGCCGAAAAACAAGGGCCGCTCCGGACGCCGCTAACGGCCGGGGCGCGCTCGAACCTGAATCTCCGCCTGGAGCGCCTTCACCCCATCGGAAGCAAGCCGCGCCGCATGCTTTGACGCTTCCTCGAGACCGCCCACTTCCGCCTCAATCCGCGCGGCGTCAATCTCTCGGAGTTCAGCCAGCCCTCTCCCCTCAAGAAGCTGGGCCGCGGCGGATCCGCATGCGATCGAGGCCGTGCAGCCGCGTGCCTGAAAGCGGATCTCGGCGATGCGGCCGTCCGAGGCGTTCGCGCTCAATTCGAGAATGTCCCCGCATACTGGATTCTCCACGCGCACCCGCGCCGTTGGAGCTTCCAACTCACCCGCATGGCGGGGATTCCGAAAATGGTCGAGCAGTTCCGGCGAAAACATGATCCGCATCCGCAGGATGCAACATTCGGCTTCACTCAGGCAAGCCGCCCTCTCGCGGATCCCGCTATTTCTGCAACGCCGCGCGCATTTGAGATAATCTCTCCCATGGACAATCGTTACTCCGCCGAAACCCTTGTCGAAGATGGGTTTGAAGTGGTTCGCTTATCCGACGCCGGGCGCGGTACGCGGGTAAGCATCGTCCCCAGCGTGGGCAACAATGCGTTCGAATTCTCCCTCAAGGGAGCGAACTACATGCACACCGGCGGCGATACGCCCGCGGAGGTCAAGGCAAAATCCAAGCTGTGCGGCAACCCCCTGCTTGCCCCTTGGGCCAATCGCCTGTTCCCTCCGTCCTTCCCAGTGGGCGGTACAACCTACATGCTGCAAGAGCAGATCGGCAACCTTCGCAAGGATCCGAACGGTTTGCCCATACACGGCCTCCTCGCCTTCAGCGACGCCTGGGAAGTGATGCACATCGAGGCCCGCGAAGACCGCGCCGAAGTCACAAGCCGCCTCGAATTCTGGCGTCATCCGAAACTCATGGCGCAATGGCCCTTCGCGCACTCGCTTTTCATGACCTACCGTCTCGGCGATGGCCGTCTGGAAGTGGAAACGGTGATCGAGAATTACGCCACCGAGCCGATGCCGGTCGCCATCGGCTACCACCCCTATTTCCAGTTACCGGGCGTGCCGCGCGACGAGTGGTTTGCCACCATACCCGCCCGGTCGATCACCAAGCTCACGGACAAGCTGACCCCCAGCGGAGAAAAAGAGCCATTCACCGGGCCGCGCCCCTTCCCGCTCAAGGACAATACGCTCGACAACATCTTCGAGGACCTGGAGCCCGATCAGCGCCAGCAGACAACATTTTCCGTTTCGGGTGGCGGACGCAAGCTCTCCGTCACTTATGGCGCGCGCTACCCCGTGGCCGTGGTCTATGCGCCACCCGGCCAGCCGTTCATCTGCTTCGAACCGATGACCGGCGTCACCAACCAGCTCAATCTTGCCGCGGAAGGAAAATACCCGGCATTGCCCGTCGCGCCTTCGCGGGGCGTCTGGCGAGAAAGTTTCTGGATCCACATCGAGGGCTAGCCACCGGCGGACCGGAGGCCTCTTCCTCAGCCGATCTCGGCCCGGATCACCGCGGCGATTTTCTCGCAGTAGCGATCCACGTCGCCGGCGTCACGCGCTTCAATCATCACGCGTGCCAGAGGTTCCGTGCCCGAGTAGCGCACCAGCACGCGCCCTTCATCCCCGAAGAACGCCTCCGCGGCCGCGATCTCCGCTTCCACGTCCGGCATTTCACGCAGCGGGCGTCGCTCGCGCACACGGATATTCACCAGCTTCTGCGGGAAGAGCGCCAGCCGGGAAGTAAGCTCCTTCAGGGATCTCCCGGTCTCGCGCATCGTTTCGAGCACCCGCAGACAAGTGAGCAGCCCGTCACCCGTCGTGGCATACTCGCGGAAGATCACATGGCCGCTCTGCTCGCCGCCCAGCATCAGATCGCTGGCCAGCATCTCTTCGAGTACGTACTTATCTCCCACCGCCGTGCGCAGCATCCCGATGCCATCCTGCTTGAACGCCACTTCAAGCCCCAGGTTGCTCATCACCGTGGCCACCACGGCGGGCAGGCCAGCGCGGCCATGGAGCCGCCCTTTCCCGTTCATGTGTATGCCGTTCAAATAGAGGATGCCGTCGCCATCCACAAGCGCCCCCTCGTGATTCACGAAGAGCGCCCGGTCCGCGTCGCCGTCGAACGCAACTCCCAGATCCGCGCCCTCCCGAACCACCGCGGCTTGCAGGCTCTCGGGGTGCAACGCACCACAATCCAGGTTGATATTGCGTCCGTTTGGCGTGCAATGAATCGATTTGACGCTGGCCCCGAGCCGTTCCAGCAGTCTCGGCCCCAGCGCGCTGGCCGCGCCGTTTCCCCCGTCCACCACGATGCTTACGCCGCGCAACCCGCCGGGAAGCGTGGAGGCTAAAAAGCCCAGGTACTGTTCATCGAGCGTGGCATCTTCCTCAAGGCGCGCTTCCTCCGCGGGCTCTCCGCTCTCGAGAAACTCGAAAATCGCTTCCTCGATTGCCTCCTCCCGGTCATCGGGAAACTTGAAGCCGGCCTGGCTGAAGATTTTGATGCCGTTATCCTCGAATGGGTTGTGGGAAGCCGAGATCATCACGCCGGCCACATAGCGGCCCGTGCGCGTGAGATAAGCCACACCCGGGGTGCTCAGAACTCCCGCGACATGGCATCTTACTCCCTTGCTTGCCAGCCCCCCAGCCACCGCGGCGGCCAGCCATGGGCCGCTCTCGCGCGTATCCATCCCGATCAGTACCGCCGGCTCCGGGTCCAAATGCGCGGCGTAACCGCCCAGCGCCACCCCCATCGCGTACGCTGTCCGTTGATCGAGCGGCGCCTTGCCGGCGACCCCTCGAATCCCATCCGTCCCAAATAACCGTCTCGCCAAGTGCTGCCCTACTTCTTCTTCGATTTCTTATCCGTTTCCGGCGGCGTATCAAGACCCACTTCCACGCGCACGATCACGCCCGTAACGTTCGCCAGCCGGATTACCGGATCGTCGACGAACAGGTTTACCCGGAACTCCTTCATCCCCACAACGTTCGAGATGTCGATCGGATCGGTATCCGCTTCGGACACCCGTTTCACGTGGGATTCCGGACCTTCAATGCGCACCATCTGCGGCGAGACGATCTGGCTCAGAACGCGATAGCCTTCGGGCGGCGCCGACGCCAGATTCACGCGCACCGGCACTTCCTTGCTCATTCGCGTTTCAAAGCGCATCCGAATCTGCGCCGGCACCGCCCGGTTGAGCCGCACCCCAACGGGCAGAAACACGTTACTCTGGTCGATCGTGAACGTGCGCTGTCCAGGCTCGGAGACGCTCGATAGATCCAGAATCACGCTCACCCGGCTTTCCGAAAGATCGCGCACCTTGGAGGAGGGGCCTTGCACCTCGAGCGTCACCCGGTCCGGCGCATCGCTCGATATTTCGAGATCCGTTGGAATGCCCTTCATCTCCACCGGAACGTTCAGCGTGGTGGCCCGCTCCTGGTCGCCCACCATCGCGAACCACAGGCCCAGCGCGATAAGAAGTGAGAGCAGCTTCCACCAGAAATCACGAAAGATCCACGTCACGGGCGTGTCTCCGGATTCACTTCGGTACGGCCGTCCAGCCGGGGAAGCACCACGGGCTGTGTCCCGCTCATATCCGCTTCTCGCCCGGAAGGCTGCCTCGCGGCCATGTGCCGGAGTACGCGCTCCTCCACCTCCGCCAGCGTCAGCCCCGTGGCGAGTTCGCCAAACGCCGCCGTTGAGATACGTCCGGTTTCCTCCGAAACCACGATGGCGATGGCGTCGCTCTCCTCCGTCACGCCCAGCGCCGCGCGGTGCCGCGTGCCCAGGCTGCGGGAAACGGTCGGGTTCATCGATAGCGGCAAGAAACAGGAGGCCGCGGCAATGCGGTCCCGGTGAATAATCGCGGCTCCATCATGCAGCGCGCCGCCAAACTGGAAGATCGCCAGGATCAGGTCGCGCGAGACATACGCATCCAGTTGCACCCCGCTCTCGGTGAACGTTCGTAACCCGATATCGCGCTCGAGCACCAGCAGCGCGCCCACCCGGTTTCTCTGCAGCACGTCGAGGGCGAGCAGAATCTCATCCAGGCTGGCGCGGTTCTGGAGCCTCGATCCGAACGCGAACAGGCGCGCCTTCCCCAGCCTCGCCAACACCCTGCGGATCTCGGATTGGAAGACGACGATCAGCGCGAACGCCGTATAGGGAATCGCGTTGCTCAGGATACTTCGAAGCAGTTCCAGGCCGAAGTAAATCGAGCCCAGATACACGAGCATCACCAGGATAATTCCGCCGAGAATCCGCTCAGCCCTGCGCCCCCGGATAATCTGGAAAAACTGGTAAATCAGGCCGGCCACAAGGACGATGTCGATGCCCGCGGTCAGGTTCAACCGCGGCATTTGCGCCATAACGTCCTGGAAAAAAGAGGCCATGCTCTATTCAGGTGCACCCCGCCATTGTGGCGGCACGCACCGGTACGTGTTTTTAGTTTAGCCGAGCCATGTGCCGCATTTTCACAAAATCCGGCTGTTTTGCTTCGGTATTGCTGGCGGGAATTGCTCTTCCCCGGCGGCGCGCCCTGGTCTCCGGATACCGGAATCCATCGGCGGAGTCTCGCGCGCGGCGTGGTAAGTAGCGTGCGCGTTTCCTGGCTGCCGCGATCATTCTATCGCGGCCGGCCGCCGGCGCGGAGCGAAGCCCGGCGCGGGCCTACTGCCAGCGAAGCGCGTCTTTCTTGAAAGCCCAGATGTAGCCAATGAACAGGATGGCGAGAAAAACAGCCACTTCGGCCACGCCGAACCAGCCGAGTTGCTGCTGCCGCACCGCCCACGGGAAGAGGAAAATCGTTTCCACGTCAAACACCACGAATAAAATCGCGATGATATAGAAACGCACGGAATACCGGCCCCGGGCGGTGGAAATGGCCGGAATCCCGCACTCGTAGATCTCCTGCTTCACCTTGCTCGGGTTGCTCGGCCGCAGCAGCTTCGCCACAAAGAGCAGACCGATCAGGAATGCCCCGGCCAGCAGAATGTAGATCATGACGGGCACGTATTCGGATGGCACGCCCTCAATATAACATAACGGACCTTAGCATCTGAATTACTATCTCATGCCGCCCTGAAACACGCGAGCTATCGCCGCGGTCAGACGAACAAGCGAGTGGCGCGGCTTCAAACTGCGCTGGCGGGGCCGCTGGAACTTTCCCGCCGGGCGCTTCAAGTCCGCTCCTCGCGCGCATCGCTAACCGAGGGAGCCCGCGTCATGCCGAAACCGAACTCCGTTGTCGCGATTTTCGAGAGCCATTCCCAGGCCGGGGAGGCCGTCCGCGCCTTGCAAAAGTCTGGATTTGATATGACGAAGATGTCCGTTGCCGGCCGTGACCTCCGCGCCGATGAACGCGTCGCGGACTTCTCCAACGCCGGCGGCCGCATGCGCTTCTGGGGCAAGCGAGGCGCCTTTTGGGGCGGTGTCTGGGGCATCCTGTTCGGCGCGGCGTCCTTCGCCATTCCCGATGTTGGCCCGGTCGCCGTGGGAGGCCCGCTCGCCTCCTGGATTGTGAGCGCGCTGGAAAGCGCCGCGGTTGTCGGCGGGCTGAGCGTCCTCGGGGCCGGCTTGTACAGCATCGGCATCCCGAGGGATAGCGTGCTGAAATATGAAGTGGCGATCAAGGCGGACAAGTTCGTCCTCGTCGCGCACGGCACGCCGGATGACGTGGCCAGAGCCCGGGCGATCCTCGCTGGCGCGCACCCGGCGGAATTGGAATTGCACAATCCCTCCGCCGTCGCGGGCTAGGCCTCGCCTCCGCCAATTGGGAAAGGAGCCAGCAATCACTTGATGCCCGTCTCGGCCTTATTTCTTGACATCGGCGGCGTTCTGCTCACAAACGGATGGAACCATGACGCCAGGGCGCTTGCCGCGAAAACCTTCCATCTCGATCTGAACGAGATGGAAGAGCGGCACCGCCTCACCTTCGATACCTACGAGGCCGGCAAACTCCAACTCGACCAGTATCTGGCTCGCGTCGTATTCCATTCTCCGCGTCCGTTCACGCTCGCGCAATTCAGGGCGTTTCTGTTCGAACAATCGAAGCCGTTCCCCGATATGATCGCCCTGGCGCGGACGCTGAAGTCGCGGTATGGATTAAAAATCGCCGTCGTCAGCAACGAAGGGCGCGAACTCACCGAATACCGCATCCGCCATTTCCGGCTGAACGAGTTCGTGGATTTCTTCATCTCCTCGTGCTTCGTCCACTTCCGCAAGCCCGATGAGGATATTTTCCGGATAGCCCTCGATATCGCGCAGGTTCCCGCCGGGGAAGTGGTTTATATCGAAGACCGCCTCATGTTCGTCCAGGTCGCGAGATCGCTCGGCATCCATGCGATTCATCACACAAGCTACGAATCCACTCGCGCGAAGCTGGCGTCATTGGGGCTGGACGCCGACATCTCCTCGTGAATGGAGCCGGCGCGTGGCCGGTGAAGCGCCGCATCGCGGGTTCAACGCTCGCGCGGAGCTTCGTGCAGTGTCACTTCCACTTTC